>NZ_JBEXJK010000068.1:0-26872 GCF_040609095.1 Kitasatospora sp. NPDC004799 | reverse complement strand
TCTGTGGGACGCGGACGGGCCCGCCGGTCGCACGGCCGGCGGGCCCTTCCGCGGTGTCCGGGACCGGTCAGTGGCCGCCCGCGTCGACCACCTCGACGTCCGCGACCTCGTGCTCGATCGCCTCGGCCGGCAGCGCGACCCGGATCGCCCAGAAGTAGATCGCCAGGGCGAACGCCGCCACCAGGGCCATGTCCGTCCACATCGGGATGTTGCCGGTGCCGTCGCCGAAGCCGCCCTGCCAGGAGATCAGGCCCAGGCCCACCAGGTAGACCGGCAGCCACTGGGCGGACTTCCAGCTCAGCCGCGGCGCGTTCGGCAGGCCCTTGCGGATCGCGTACGCGGCGTAGCTGCCGAGCAGGACGTAGCCGAGCACGATCGCGATGCCCAGGCGGGACAGGGTGTGCCAGCCGGCCCAGTAGATGATCAGGCTGGAGACCACGAACGCGGCCGGGGAGATCACGCCGCCCAGCGGCAGCCGGTAGGAGCGCTCGCGGTCGGGCAGCCGGCGGCGCAGCGCGCCGAAGGCCAGCGGGGCGCCGGCGTACATCAGCACGCTGGCGGAGGTGATGAAGCCGACCAGCTCCTGCCAGCTCGGGAAGGGCAGGAAGCAGACCACGCCGGTGACGAAGGACATCGCCAGGCCGAACCACGGCACGCCGTTCTTGTCCAGCTGCTCGAACTTCTGCGGCGCGTAGCCGTTCTTGCTGAGGCCGTAGGAGATGCGCGAGGTGGAGGTGGTGTAGATCAGGCCGGTGCCGCCGGGGGAGACGATGGCGTCGAAGTACAGCACCCAGGAGAGCCAGCCCAGGCCGACCAGGGTGGCGAGGCCGGCGAAGGGGCCCTCGATGCCGGGGAAGTCGAGCTTGTCCCAGCCGTTGACGAAGGAGCTGACCGGCAGCGCGCCGATGAAGGCGACCTGCAGCAGGACGTAGATCAGGGTGCCGATGGCGACCGAGCCGAGCACGGCGCGGGGGATGTCGCGCTTGGGGTTGCGGCTCTCACCGGAGATCTGGATGGCCTGCTCGAAGCCGAGCAGCGCGAAGATGATGCCGCTGGAGCTGATCGCGGCGAGCACGCCGTGGGCGCCGAACGGCGCGAAGCCGTGCGAGGTGAAGTTCGAGCCGTGGAAGCCGTTGATCGACAGCGCCAGGATGGTGAGCAGCGGGACGCCGATCTTGAGCCAGGTCGCGACCGAGTTGGTGGCGGCCAGCACCCGCACACCGAGGAAGTTGACCGCGACGAAGACGCCCATCAGGACCACCGCGACGATGAAACCGCTGGTGGTGAGGGTGCCGTTGTCGTTGAGGAAGCTCTTGGCGAACTCCCAGTGGCCCGCGTAACCGATCATCGCCTCGACCTCGATCGGGGCGACGGTGGCGGCCTGGAGCCAGGAGAACCAGCCGAACGACATGCCGGCCAGGCCGCCGAAGGCGTAGTGCGGGTAGCGCGCGGTGCCACCGGAGACCGGGAACATCCCGCCGAGTTCGGCGTGCACGAGCGCGAGCAGGACGATCGCGACGGCGCCGATGCCCCAGGAGACGAGGGCCGCCGGCCCGGCGGCGACGACGGCGTTCTTCGCGCCGAACAGCCAGCCGGAGCCGATGATCGAGCCGACCGAGGCCCACATCAGGCCGATGAGGCCGACGTGGCGCTTGAGCGACCGCTGGGTCGTCCCGGATTCCGCGGCGGTGCTCTGTCCGGGCGGCGAGATCTGGTTGAGGGAAGCCATGAAGATCTCTCTGTAAGTGGGGGCTCCGGGGTGGGCGGAGCGCGGAGAGTTGCCACACAGTAGGGCTATTCAGAGAGGTCTGCACAGATTTCATTACTGAATATTTACCTTCTTTACCGGATATCCCTGCAGGTAGGAGGCTATCTGTTCAGTTGTCTGTTACGTTACCGATCGGTAAGTCCAGCATTTGAGCGTGCATTGAGCTTCGCCATTCCGATCGGTCAATATGGTCGGCCTCCGAGGTCATAGGAATGGCGGGGCGTGCATGGTCATGCCGGCCGGCCGGGGTGGGCCGGCCGGATCACGGCCTGACGTGCCGTCAGTTCACCAGGTCGGACGGGTCGGTGTTGGCGCCGCAGAGCAGGACGGCCACGCGCTCGCCCTCGGCCTGCCCGAGCGCGGCGAGGGCGGTGGAGGCCGCGTACTCGACTGCGATCCGGCGGTCCTCCCAGAGCTGCCGGCGGGCCCGCACGATGGCCTCGTCGTCGACCAGCACCGAGCGGACGCCCGGGTGCGTGGCGGCGGCCACGGCGAGGGCGGTGGCGCGGCGGGCCCCGAGCGCGTCCTGGGCGACGGAGTCGACCGGGACGTCCACCGGGCGGCCCGCCGCCAGCGCGGCGTTCAGTGCGCGGCTGCCCGTCGGCTCCACGGCGAGCACCCGGATGCCGTGCTCGCGGGCCGCCACCGCCACCCCGGCGAACAGCCCGCCGCCGCCGACCGACACCACCACGGTGTCCAGTCCGGGCACCCGGGCGCGCAGCTCCGCCAGGACCGTCCCGGCGCCGGCGGCGATCAGCGGGTGGTCGTACGCGTGCGAGGGCAGTGCCCCGCTGCCGGCCGCGAACTCCTCGCAGGCGGCCAGCGCGTCCGCGTACTCCCGGCCCGCCAGCCGCACCTCGGCGCCGTACGAGCGCAGCCGTGCCAGCTTCACCGGGGAGGCCGTCTCGGGCAGGAACACCGTTGCCCGGACGCCGAGTTCACGGGCGGCCCAGGCGCAGGCCAGTCCGGCGTTGCCGCCCGAGGCGATGGTCACCCCGGTGTCCGGGAGGGTTCCCGCTTCGGCGTGCGCGAGCAGGAAGTTCTGCGCGCCGCGGGCCTTGAAGCTGCCGGTGTGCTGGAGGAACTCCAGGGCCAGCCAGGCCCGTCCGGCGTCGTCCGCCGGAGCCACCGCCACCGGGCGCACCCGTCCGGCGATCCGCTTCCCGGCGGCCTCGACCTCGTCGTACGTCAGCTGGTCCATCGTGTTCTGCTCCTTCGTCCTGGGGGCGTCGGGCGTTCCGCCGGGAGCCCCGGCCAGGGCGACGCTACGTCGCGTCCGTGGCCGGGGGAAGATCGCGATCACCGGGACCGGACGGGGCGTAGGCTGGCCCCGTGCGTCCTGTGATCCTCCCCCCGCCGGCCCGCTAGCGGGCGGCCCGCTCCACCCACTCCGGCCCGACGGGACCTGCCCGCGGCCGGGGCGATGACTGCCGCCCGCATTCGGTCACCCGAAACCGGCAACCCATCGTGGAGTACCGACGCATGTCCTCGTACGCCGCCGTGCCCTTCCGGCACGGCCTCCTGTCCATCTCCGCCGCCGCCGTCGCCTGGGGCGTGGGCGGCGCCGTGTCCGCGCTGCTGATGCGCACCAGCGGGCTCGGCCCGGCGGGCGTCTCCTGCTGGCGCTTCGGCGTCGCCGCGCTCTGCCTGGCCCTGCTGCCGAGCCGGGAACCGCGCGGTGCACGCGGCGCCGCCCGGTGGCGCTCCGCCGCGCTGACCGGGCTCGGCCTGGCGGTCAGCCAGTGCGCCTACTTCGGCTCGGTGCGGTACGCGGGCCTCGGTCTCGGCACGCTGATCACCATCGGCGCGGGCCCGGTGTTCACCAGCCTCGGCGCCCATCTGCTGCTCGGCGAGCGGCTGACCCGGCGCGCGGCCGCCGCGGTGGTCCTGGCCCTGGGCGGGCTCGCCCTGCTGGTGGCCGCCCCGGCGGCGGGCCCGCGCCCGGCCCTCGGCGTCGCGCTGGCCGTCCTCGCGGGCGCCGGCCAGAGCGGCCTGACCCTCTGGGCCCGGGGCGGCGGCGCGGCCCGGGCCGGCACCGGCGCCTTCACCACCGGCCTGCTCTGCCTGCTGCCGCTCGCGGCCGTCCAGGGCGTCCACGGCGTGCTGCCGACGGACGGGGACCCGGCGGTGACCGCCGTGGCGCTGCTCTTCCTCGGCACGGTGCCCACCCTGTTCGCCTACCGCTGGTACTTCACCGGCCTGACCTCCGTGCCCAGCACGACGGCCGCGGTGCTCGTCCTGCTGGAGCCCGCGACCGCGGCGGTGATCGGCGTGCTGTTCCTCGGCGAGCCGCTGACGGCGGGCCTGCTGGCGGGCGCGGCGCTGCTGCTCGCGGCCATCGCGGCGCTGGCGCGCGAGTAGCGGGGAGCGGGGGGTAACGGGGAGCGGGGAGCGGCGGGCTCCGGTGGCCACCCGGGCGGGCGCCCTGTGGTCGCCGGGGGCCCGGTGGCGTGCTGTGGTGGTCCGCATGAACAGCTCACTCCCGGCCCGGGCGGCCGTCGCGACCGCCTCCGTCCTCCTGCTCACCGCCGCCGGAGCCGTGGCCGCCGGAGCCGTGGTCGCCGGGGCCGTGGTCGCCGCTGCCGAACCGGCGGCGGCGACCGGGCGCCGGGACGTCACCGGGGACCAGTGCCGGGGCGCGGGCGGGCACGTCGAGGGCAGCGGCTACTGCGTCGACGCGTCCGGTGACGACGCCTGGGGCCAGCCCATCGACGGCCAGGCGATCAACCCGGACCCACGGCCCGGGGAGGAGTGAGCGCGGTACGGGCCCGGCGCCCCCGTGGCGGGGGAGCGGGGCCCGTACCGGCGGTGGTCACGGCACCGGGCGCAGGGTGACCGGGGCCGGGGTGAGGGCGCGCAGGACGAGGTCGATGTGCACCCGGGCGGCGCCCGCGCGGTGCAGGGCGGCGGCGATCGTCCGTAACTCCTCGGGGCCGGTGCAGGCGAGGCGCAGTTCGAGGTCGGCCTCGCCGGCCAGGGCCAGGCCGCTCTGGACGGCCGGGAACTCCGCCGCGAGGCGGTCGAAGTCGAGCGGGACCGGGCCGTGGCTGATCCGGGCGATCGCGTGCAGCGCCCGGGCCGGCTGGGCCCGTCCCGCCGGAGCCGGACCGCCCGTGACGAGCTGGAGCGGGGCGGTCACCGGTGCTGGAACTGGACGGTCGGGGCCGGGACGGTGGACGGCACGGCGGGGGCCGCGCCGGGCGGAGAGGTGACGGGCCGGGCGGAGGCGGCCGGCGCCGAGGCGGTCGGGGTGGAGGCGGTCGTCGGGGTGGAGGTGCTCGGGATGGAGGCGTTCGGGGTGGAGGCGGAGGTCGCGGAGGCGGCGGGAACGGTGCCGGTGGGAACGGTGCCGGTGGGAACGGTGACGGCGGGGGCGGTGACCTTGGGGCCGGTGACGGACGGGGCGACCAGCCTCGGGTCCAGCACCACGGTGTCGATCCCGAGCGGGGCGGTGAGGGCGCGGAGGGCGGGCTCGCCGAGTTCGGTGTGGGCCTGGTCGGGCCCGAGGAGGGCGACGAGGGCGTCGAGGCTGGAGAATCCGACCGCGCAGCGGCGGCCGTCGCGCAGGCGGAACAGGCGGAGTGCGGTGGTGCTGCCGGTACCGGAGGTGGTGACCGGAACGTGCCAGACGACGCGGGCCATGCGGATGCTCCCGGGTGGGGTGGTGGGCCTGCCGGAACTACTCCCTCGACGCTAGGGCGGCCCGGCCCGGGGGTCGCCGGTCCTGACGCACCGTTGACCGAATGGGGTCGTGCGTTGACGCACTCCTGACGTACGGCTCACCCGAGTGGGCCAAACCACCGGTCGGGTGTTCCGCTTGCCGCGCGCCGCGACCCGGACGACCGTGGAGTTCGCCCCGTCCCTCCGCCCGCTCCGGCCCCCGTCCTGGCCACCGGAGTGCCCGTCGAGGCGCCCCCGCCACGGGGCCGCCGCACCCGCCGACCGGACCGGCGCGCGCCCGGAGACGGGGGGAGGTGGAGCCGGAGGCCCGTGACGAGATATCTTGACGTCAAGACGTTGGAGACGTGAAGCGGAGTACCGATGACTGACTCGACCATCATCTATACGCACACCGACGAGGCTCCGGCCCTGGCGACCTACTCGTTCCTGCCGGTGGTCCAGGCCTACGCCTCGACCGCGGGTGTGCGGGTGGAGACCCGCGACATCTCCCTGGCCGGGCGGATCATCGCGAGCTTCCCGGAGCGTCTGACCGAGGCGCAGCGGATCGGCGACGCCCTGGCCGAGCTGGGTGAGCTGGCCAAGACCCCGAGTGCCAACATCATCAAGCTGCCGAACATCTCGGCCTCGGTGCCGCAGCTCAAGGCCGCCATCGCCGAGCTGCAGGCCCAGGGCTACGCCCTGCCGGACTACCCGGACGACCCGCAGACCGACGAGGACAAGGACGTCCGCGCCCGTTACGACAAGGTCAAGGGCAGCGCCGTCAACCCGGTCCTGCGCGAGGGCAACTCGGACCGCCGCGCCCCGCTGTCGGTCAAGAACTACGCCAAGACCCACCCGCACCGCATGGGTGCCTGGACGGCCGACTCCAAGACCAACGTCGCCACCATGGGCGCCGACGACTTCGCGAGCACCGAGAAGTCCGCCGTGATCGCCGCCGACGGCGCCCTGCGCATCGAGCTGCTCGGCGAGGACGGCACCACCACCGTGCTGCGCGAGAAGGTGCCGGTGCTGGCCGGCGAGGTCGTCGACGCCTCGGTGATGCGCGTCGCCGCCCTGAACGAGTTCCTGGCCGCGCAGGTCGCCCGCGCCAAGGCCGAGGGCGTGCTGTTCTCGGTGCACCTCAAGGCCACCATGATGAAGGTCTCCGACCCGATCATCTTCGGCCACGTGGTCCGCGCCTTCTTCCCGAAGACCTTCGCGAAGTACGGCCAGGCGCTGGTCGCCGCCGGTCTGAACCCGAACAACGGCCTCGGCGGCATCCTGGCCGGCCTGGACGGCGTGCCGCACCTGGGCGCCGAGATCAAGGCCTCCTTCGAGGCCGAGCTGGCCGAGGGCCCGGCCCTGGCCATGGTCGACTCCGACAAGGGCATCACCAACCTGCACGTGCCGAGCGACGTCATCGTCGACGCCTCGATGCCGGCCATGATCCGCACCTCCGGCCACATGTGGGGCCCGGACGGCAAGGAGGCCGACACCCTCGCCGTGCTGCCGGACCACAGCTACGCCGGCGTGTACCAGGCCGTCATCGACGACTGCCGCGCCAACGGCGCCCTGGACCCGGCCACCATCGGCTCGGTGCCGAACGTCGGCCTGATGGCCCAGAAGGCCGAGGAGTACGGCTCCCACGACAAGACCTTCGAGATCGCCGCGGCCGGCACCGTCCGCCTGGTCGACGCCGAGGGCAACGTGGTGCTGGAGCAGGCCGTCCAGCCGGGCGACATCTTCCGCGCCTGCCAGACCAAGGACCTGCCGATCCAGGACTGGGTCAAGCTGGCCGTCACCCGCGCCCGCGCCACCGGCGTCCCGGCCGTGTTCTGGCTGGACGAGGAGCGCGCCCACGACGCGGTGCTGATCGAGAAGGTCAAGCAGTACCTGCCGGAGCACGACACCACCGGTCTGCAGATCGAGATCAAGTCCCCGGTCGAGGCCACCAAGTTCTCGCTGGAGCGCATCCGCCGCGGCGAGGACACCATCTCGGTGACCGGCAACGTGCTGCGCGACTACCTGACCGACCTGTTCCCGATCCTGGAGCTGGGCACCAGCGCCAAGATGCTGTCGGTCGTCCCGCTGATGGCGGGCGGCGGCCTGTTCGAGACCGGCGCCGGCGGCTCCGCCCCGAAGCACGTCCAGCAGCTGGTCAAGGAGAACTACCTGCGCTGGGACAGCCTGGGCGAGTTCTTCGCGCTGGCCGCCAGCTTCGAGCACCTGGCCAGCAGCACCGACAACGCCCGCGCCAAGGTGCTGGCCGACACGCTGGACCGCGCCACCGGCACCTTCCTCAACGAGGACAAGTCGCCGAGCCGCCGCCTCGGCGGCATCGACAACCGCGGCAGCCACTTCTACCTGGCCCTGTACTGGGCCCAGGAGCTGGCCGGCCAGACCGCCGACACCGAGCTGGCCCAGGCCTTCGCCGGCCTGGCCGCGACCCTGGCCGAGCAGGAGGAGGCCATCGTGGCCGAGCTGATCGCCGTCCAGGGCTCGCCGGTCGACCTCGGCGGCTACTACCAGCCGGACCCGGCCAAGGCCGCCGCCGTGATGCGTCCGTCGAAGACCTTCAACGAGGCGCTCGCGAACCTCGGCTGAACCGAGTCGAGTTGAGCTGAAGGAGGCCCCGGGTCCGGTTGCGGACCCGGGGCCTTCCGGCTGCTCCGGCACCGGCGGGGGAGGAGGCCACGGGCAGCGCAGGCGCCCTGGTCCGGTGCGCGGGTCGGAGCCCCGGGGTCGGAGCCCGGTCCGGTGCCCCGGGGTGGGAGCCCGGTCCGGAGCCCCGGGGTCGGAGCCCCGGGTCAGGCGCGGCCGAGCAGGGCCAGGGCGGTGCCGACGGCCTCGCGCAGCAGGAGGTACGGGCCGTGCGCCAGCGGGCCGTCCGCACCGTGCACGGCGGCGGGGACGCCGGCCCGGCGGGCGGCCAGCGCGGAGCGGACGGTGTGGAAGCCGTTGGTGACCACCGTGCAGCGGTAGCCGGGGCGCTCGGCGGCCATCAGGGCGGCGCTGAAGCGCAGGTTCTCGACGGTGTTCACGGCCCGCTCCTCGCGCCGGATCCGCTCGGCCGGGACGCCCCGGGCGGCCAGGTAGCGGGCCATCGCGGCGGCCTCGGTGCAGTCCTCGTGCGGGCCCTTCCCGCCGGTCACCAGGACCAGCGGGGCGTACCCGGCGGCCTCCTCGGCGGCGAAACGTTCCAGCGCGGCGTCCAGCCGGGCAGCCAGCGGGGGCGCGGGCTCGCAGCCCTCCAGGGCGGCGCCCAGCACCACCAGGTAGTCGGAACCGGCCGGCGCGGGCCGACGGCGGTGGGACAGCGCCAGGCCGAGGAAGCCGAGCAGCCAGAGCAGGACGGACCCGCAGAGCAGGACGGCGACGATCAGCAGGACGTGCATGTCCGTTCGAACGCATACGGCGGAACGGGCGTTCCGGTACCCGCCGGAACGACCGTTCCGGGGCGGCCCGGAAACGGCGGAACCCCCGTTCCGGAGGTGGAACGGGGGTTCCCGGGAACGGGGGTTCCGCGGTCGGCGGCGGCGGGCTCAGCCGGCCTCGGCGGCCGGGGCGGCTCCGGTGACCGGGGCTGCCGGGGTGGCCGGGGCCGCCGGGGTCGCGCCCCCGCGCTGGTCGCGCTTGTGCAGCGAGGCCAGGTAGGCGTTGTACGCCTCCAGCTCGGCGTCACCGGTGCGCTCCTCGGAGCGGTCGCGGCGGCGGGCCTGCCGCTGCTCGGAGCCCATCCACTGGTAGACCAGCGCGATCAGCACGATCGCGGTCGGGATCTCGCCGAACGCCCAGGTGATGCCGCCGGCCAGCTTCTGGTCCTCCAGCAGGTTCGTCCCCGGCGGTGCGCCCTCCACGGTGAAGGTGGTGACCAGCGGGTGGGCGGCCATCATCACCGCCACGCCGAAGAAGGCGTGGAACGGCATCCCCATGAACAGCTCGATGATCCGCATCACGTGGCCGGGGCGGTGCGGGCCCGGGTCCACGCCCATGATCGGCCAGAAGAAGGCCAGACCGGTGAACAGGAAGTGCACCATCATGAAGATGTGCCCGAGGCGGTACTGCATCAGGAAGTCGAACAGCGGGGTGAAGTAGACCCCGTACAGGCTCGCGATGAACATCGGGATGGTGAACGCCGGGTGCGAGATGATCCGGACGTACCGGCT
This sequence comes from Kitasatospora sp. NPDC004799, assembly GCF_040609095.1. Lineage (NCBI taxonomy): Bacteria > Bacillati > Actinomycetota > Actinomycetes > Kitasatosporales > Streptomycetaceae > Kitasatospora > Kitasatospora sp. NPDC004799. Next base: position 17,278 of record NZ_JBEXJK010000068.1, on the reverse strand, counting down.
GTGCAGCAGCGCCACCAGCAGCTCGCGCGGCCCGCGCGGACGGCCCTTGCCGGCCGGGCGCAGGGCCCGCAGGGCCAGCGTGATCGGGGCGCCCAGCAGCAGCAGGATCGGCGTCAGCATGGAGAGCACCATGTGCTGGATCATGTGCGCGCTGAACAGCACCATGCCGTAGTCGTTCAGCCCGGTGCAGGTGACCAGCAGCAAGCTGGCGACACCCAGCACCCAGCCGACCATCCGGCCGATCGGCCAGCGGTCGCCGCGCCGGTACAGCCGCACCACGCCCGCCGCGTACAGCCCCAGGACGACCAGGCCGCCGAGCAGGAACACCCAGTCGGGGGACCAGGTCCAGACGTTCGACACGGTGAACGGGCCTAGCTGGGTCATCCCGCCGTGGTGGTGCATTCCTGACATTCCGTCGCCCATCGGCGGGTCCTGCTTTCCGTCCTCGTGGTCCCCGGAATGGGTCCGGTTCGCCCGTTTTGCTTGGCCTACAGCCTAGGTCGGCCTTACCTCGGGCCCTCCCCCCACCCCCTCCGTACGGGTGTCTCCCCGCCGGGGCGCGGTCCTGGCTAGACTGACCGGCCGGTCGGCAGCGAGGGGTCGGAGATGGCGACGGAACACGGACCGGCGGCGCAGCCCGCGGTCGCGCTCACCGGGGCGACCGGCTTCATCGGCTCCGGGGTGCTGGCGGCCCTCGCGGCGCGCGGCGTCCGGGTGCGGGCCCTGGCCCGCAGACCGCCGCAGGACGCCCCAGTCGGTACCACCTGGGTCCGGGGCGGCCTCGCCGACCCGGCGGCGCTCACCGAGCTCTGCACGGGCGCCGGGGCGCTGGTGCACCTCGCCTCCCGGGTCGACGGCGGCACCGAGGAGTGCGAGGCCGTGAACGACCGGGGCACCGCCGCCCTGATGGCGGCCGCCACCCGCGCCGGGGTGCGGCGGATCGTCCACCTCTCCACGGCGGCGGTCTACGGCGAGGGCCCGCACCCGGGCATCGAGGTGGACGAGGTGCCGCCCGCCCCGGTGTCCGAGGCCAGCCGCACCCGGCTGCTCGGCGAGCGCCACGCGCTGGCGGCCGGCGGGCACGTGCTGCGCCCCGGGCTGGTGACCGGCACCGGCGACCGCTGGGTGGTACCCGCGCTGGCCGAGCTGGTCCGCCGGGTGCCGGTCCGCTGGGCGGGCGGCGCCCGGCTCTCGATGGTGGACCGCACCGACCTCGCCCGGCTGGTCACCGCGCTCGCCCTGGACGGGGACGCCGTCCCGCCGGGCGTCCACCACGCCTCGCACCCCGAGCCGGTCCGCGGCGGCGACCTGCTCGCCGCCCTGGCCGCCCTCGGCCTGCTGCCCGCCGTCCCGGACGGCCCGGCCGTGCCCTGGGAGGAGTGCCGCCGGCTGCTGGCCGCCGCGCCCGGCCGGGTCTCCGAGCGGCAGTTCGGCCTGGTCGCCCGCGACCACTGGTACCGCAGCGAGCGGATCTGGCGGCTCGCCGCCTGCCCGCCCGGCCCCGGCCCACTGGCCCGCCTCCCGCAGGCCGCCGCCTGGTACCGCGACGTACTGGGGCGGGTCTGACGGTTCCGGTCGGGCTCGCGACGCTCCCCGGCCCCTCCGGCCGGGAAGTGCCCTTGCGAGGCGCACCCCGACGCCGCTCGCCGGTCCGACGTGAACGGTCGGCCACGCTTGGGGAGTCGACCCGGGTGGGGCGGCCCGCGGGGGCCGACCCGGGTGGGGTCAGGTGACGGTGATCGTGACGGGGCCGGCGAGCGGGGTGTAGCCGTCGTTGTGCAGGTACCAGGCCGCGTAGGTGCCGGCGGTGAGCGCGCCGGTGGCCGGGATCGTGAGGGTGCCGGCGGCCTCCGGCGCGTACCGCCAGGCGGCGGCGTCGCCGGCCTGAGGGCCGGTGCCCGGGCGGTAGAGGCCGATCCAGTTCTTGGCCGAGAGGGTCCCGTCGGGGGTGGAGTAGCCGAAGGTGAGGTCGCCCCCGGCCGCGACGGTCGGGGTGGTGGTGGTCAGGGTGGGCGTGGTGGCCGGCGTGGCCGGGGCGGGCAGTGCGGAGGGGCCGGCGTCGAGGTTGTAGTAGGCGGTGACGCGGGCGGTGACGGTCTCGGTGTACGGCACCAGGGTCGGGAACCGGGTGGCGATCACCTCCTTGGTGGCGGCGGTCAGCAGGGCGGTGCTGCCGGTGGCCCGGGCCAGGTGCGGTTCGAGCCGGCGCAGCAGCTGGTAGTCGCTGGTGATGCCGAGCGCGCCGAGCGCCTGGGCCAGCGAGGGCGTGCTGGTGGCCGTGTCGAGGACGCGGCTGACGAAGGTGACGCGGTGCAGCACCCGCCAGCACGGGGGCTTGCTGGTGTTCTGGCGGGTCTCGCGCAGGGCGCGCGCGGCGGCGCCGGAGTCGCGCTCCAGCCAATCGGGGTCGACGACCTTGCCGTAGAAGTCCTCGTAGTTGTCGGCCGAGCTGTCCAGGTAGAAGGTCATGAACCGGTAGGCGTCGACCCGGCCGGGCACCAGGACGGGGCTACGGTCGGCGCCGAACAGCGGCTTGCCGTTCTCCGTCTTCTGCAGGTTGCGCCCGGGTTCGGCGGAGACCTCCAGGCTGAAGCTGCGTGAGGACTCCTTGGTCCTGCTGCGGGTGACGGCGTACCCGCCGCCGACCGTGACGCTGCCGGTGGCCTCCACGCCGACCGGGCCCGCCTCGAACGTGAAGCCGCCGCCGACGGTGAGGCTGCCCTTCAGACTGAAGTCGCCGGAGGTGACCTCCGTGACCTGGTCGGTGGTGGACGTCGTCTCGGAGAACAGCCCGCCGGCGGCGGTCCACACGTAGGTGTTGGCCAGGTGACGGCGGGCGGCGCTCTTCGCGGCCCCGCGCGCCTTCGCGGGGTCCGCGTCGGCGGCGCCGAGGCCGGCCGTGCCGGTGCGGCCGATCATGCCGCCCAGGACGCGGGCGGCCTGCTCGCGGACCGGGTTGCTGCCGAAGGTACTGGTGAAGCCGGTGGTCGAGACCGATTCGTAGAAGCTCTGGAGCTGCTGCTCCTCGCGCTGGATGCGCCGCTTGAGGGCGTAGGCCTCGCGCGGGCGGTAGTAGCTGTACTCGCCGCCGTCCCCGGCGGTCGGGTAGGCCGGGTCCGGGAAGGGCTGGAGGGCGCCGGAGGTGCCCTTGGGGGCGAAGCCGAGGACGCCGTCGAGGGTGCCCTGCTTGGTGTAGCCGGGGTTGATCGGGAAGGCGAGGACGTTCCAGTCGCGGGGGATGTCGGCGTTGGGGACCATCCGGTAGGCCACCAGGACGCCGCTGTGCGCCATGCGCAGCGCGTAGACGTCGGCGGTGGAGGACTGCACGACGGCGAAGCCGGTGTTGGCGGGCCCCCAGCGACGGCCCGCGGCCGGGTTGACCTGCCCGCCGGCGGCGTCCTCCTCCCAGTTCCCGGTGAGGACGACCTTGCTGGTCCGGGTGTCGCGGAGCTCTGCGAGACCTGGACGTTGTCGGACCAGCCGTTCGCGACCTCGACCTTGCCCGCCACGTTGAACTCGCCGACCAGCTTGAGGGCGGGCTGGGCGGTGCCCACACCGAGCGGGGCGGTGATGATGTGGGTCTCGTTCGTGAGCGTGACGCTGATCTTCGCCTCGGCGGACGCGTCGAAGCTGCGCTTCTCGTCGTGGGAGAGCGAGGTGGAGGCGGAGTCCGCCCGCACGAAGGAGACGGACGACTTCTCGGCGTAGTCGTCGGCCGTGCCCCAGACCAGGTTCTCGGACGGCACGGGCGGCGCACCCTCGAGGAAGCCGATCAGCTGCGGCTGGAACTGGGCCTGTCCGACCCAGGTGGTGGCCAGTTCGCCGATCTTGTACCCGGTGCGCAGGTACCAGCGGTTGCCGCGGACGTAGCCGTAGGCGCGCTTCATCACCCCGAACGGCTGGCCGTGGGCGTCGCTCTGCAGGTCGCCGTACTCGGCGGCGGCGGGGGTGGCGTCGACCAGGGTGTTGAAGGTGCTGGCGATGCCGGTCAGGGCGGAGCGCACCTCGGCCGTGTCGGTGGAGATCGGCGCGGTGGAGACCACGTTCCGCGGGGCGGTGGCCGGCCGGACGAGGTCGTTGCGCCGCGGCCCGTGGTCCCTGACGTCGGCGCCGGCGGTGGTGGAGGCGCCGTCGAAGGGGTAGTAGGCCACGAGGTCGTTCCGCTCGCCGCGCAGCCGGCCGAACAGGTTGTCGAGGATCTGCTCCCTGGTGCGGCAGGTCCGCCAGACGCGGACCTCGTCGAGGGTGCCGGCGAACAGGTCGACCGCCGTGCCGCTGTTCCAGAGCCCGCCGACCGTCGTCCGGGTCGGAGCGACGGGCAGCATCTGGGGCTGCGTGACCTCCGCGGTCTCCGGGACGCCGTTGACGTAGAAGACCGCCTGGTTGCCCTTCGGGTCGGGGGTGCGCACCCGGCGGGCGCCGACGAGCTTGGCCGGGAAGGCGGCGCACGCGTCGGCGGTGACCGGCCCCTCCTTCTCGGGGAAGTTCCACCAGGCGACCAGCCCGGGCGTGTCCGCGGCGATCGGCGCGCCGACCTGCTTGCCCTCCCGGGCGACGTTCCAGATCCGCACGTCCGTCAGGGAGCCGCGCAGCCGGTTCGCGGTGCGGCCCTGGCGGACCCGTCCGAGTTCGCCGCTCTCGTCGTTGCCGACGGGCGCGGGGCCGTCGAAGGTGAACGGCTTGGACGGTGCCATGTTTGCCGCCTCGCCCAGGTGAAACTGGATCGTGACCGCGCCCTTGGCGTCGATGCCGCGCTTGCGGGAGACCGCGACCCGGGTGAAGACGCCCGGCTGCAGGAACAGGCCGGAGCGGTACTCCTGCACCCCCTGCCCGCCGTTCCCGGGCTCGAAGGCGAAGGCGAGTTCGCCGTCGGCGCGCACGTACAGCGCGTACGGCACCGCGGAGTCCACCCGGCCGCCGCCGAGCACGCCCTTGCCGACCAGCCCGTGCACCGTGCCGAGGCGGTCGATCCGGACGCCGGCCTCGATCGTCAGGTCACCGGTCAGGTCCAGGCCGTCCGGCCCGCCGGCGTCCAGGTGGCCGCCGTCCGTGGCCACCGCCCACTGCTGCTTGAACGCGAACGCGAGGTGCGTCCAGTCGCCGTACGGGTTCGGGTCCTTGGTGGTGAACGTCTGCGACCCGACCCGCGCCACCGGGCGGTACCCGATCAGCGGCGACAGCTTGCTGCGGTACGGGCCCTGGAGCGTCCCGTCGTGCCCGTTGCCCGAGCGGTCGATCGTCAGGCCGTCGTCGAACTGCCAGTAGGCGAGCAGGCCCCCCTCGTGCCCGCGCAGCCGCCGCCACATGCCGGACCGGATCTGCTCGGTGCTCCGGACGGTGTCCCAGACGCGGATCTCGTCGTAGCAGGCGCCGGTCCAGAAGCCCGCGTTGCCGATCACGGTGCTCATCCCCGGATCGCTGGTGTACCGGACCGGCAGACCCGAGCCGTGCCAGCGCACGTCGCTGGTCGGCACGGCGGCCCCGTTGCAGTGGAGCAGGAACTCGTTCGTGGCGTTCCGGTAACTGAACGCCCAGTGCTGCCAGGTGCTGTTCACCGGGTCGGTCGAGGCCACGATCGCCTCCTGCCCGCGAAGGACGATCGAGAGTTGGCCACCGGCCCTGACCCGGATGGTGAGGTCGCCACTCGTGAACAGGGTGTTCTCATCGAACGCGCTCCGCCTGTCGAGGAGCCACATCTCGATGGTGAAGTCCCGTCCGCCCAGGGACAGCCGGTTGCCGCAGCCGATCCAGTTGTCGTTCCAGAGGTCGATGCTCTGGAACATCTGCGAGCTGCGCAGCGACAGGCCGTACGGGAGGTCGGGCACGGCGGTGTGCAGCACGCCGTGGTCCTGCTGCACGACCTGGTCGAGGCCGGTGAGCGTGGGTTGACCCAGGCCTCCACGGTCAGGCCGCGGTCCACGGCGAAGTCCGCGGTGTCGGCGGCGATCAGGTACTGGCTGCTCCCGTCGAACTCCGGGGCCCGGCCGGGCGCGTGGCCGCGCCAGTGCGGCCCGACGCCGTCGCCCAGGTCGGCCACCGCGCCGTCCGGCACCGCGTCGGTGGCGTCGAGGCGGGAGACCGAGACGATCTGCGAGCCGCGGGACAGGTCCACGCCCGCCACCGAGGAGGTCGCGTCGGCGTGGTCGTACAGCACCCGGGAGACGGGCGCGCCCACCGCGGCCGTCACCACGCCGCCGGCCACCGTGAACGAGGTCGCGCCCGCCGGGACGGACGCGGCGACCTGCCGGACCCGGCCGGCCACCGACACCCGGGTGCCGGCGGCCAGGGCCTCGGCCAGCGGCACGGCGAGCTCGACGGTCCGGTCGTTCACCGCCCGCACGCTGCCCAGCAGGGCCGCGGGCGGGAGCGTGCCGTTGAGGACGGCGGCGAAGTCCGCGGCGGCGCGCGGCACGCCCCGGAAGGTCTCGGTGCGCGGCCCGCAGGTGACCGTGACGGTGCAGCGGTCCGCGACGGTGTCGGCGCCGACCACCACGGTGAAGTCCTTCAACCGGGTGGCGGTGTCGCGGGCGACGAACTGCCCCGTGCCGCCGCCGACCTTGGCGGAGCGGGTGGCCCGGGAGACCAGCGTCGTGTAGTAGGCGCTGAAGAACTGCCCCGTGCCGCCCCGGAAGTAGAGCACCAGGTCGCCGGTGGAGGAGTCCAGCAGGGCCGGCGTCCCCTCGGTCCAGGCGAACCCGAGCAGCCCGCCGAACACCGTCAGGCCCTGCCGGTCGGTGGACACCAGCGGCATCTCCACCACGGTGTCCCCGGCGCCCTGGGTGCCGCCGGACAGCGTCGCCAGGGCGTCCTCGGCGGCGCGCAGGGCCGCCTGACGGGTGCCCAGCCGCTGCTGGGCGGCCTGCGCGTCCCGCAGCGCCGCGGTGGGGACGCCGAGGTCGTGGAAGAAGGCCCACCCCTCACCGGCGGCCCGCCCGGCGTTGATGGCGTCGATGTTCGCGAGGAGCATCGGAATCCGGGCGGCGACCACCCGGTCGTCGTGCAGCGCGGCGCGGGCGGCGTCCACCTGCTGGTTGGCGGCGGCGAGCGCGGCGGGGTCGACGGCCACCGCGGGCCGGTCGCACCCGGCCAGCGTCAGCAGGGCCGGCGCCGCGGCCAACCGGCCGTCCCGGGTGACACCGAAGTCCACCGCCGCGACGTAGCTGCGGCCCGGATCGCCGCCCGCCGGCGCCGGACCGGTGGTGCCGCAGGCCAGCAGCAGCCGGCTCTGCCGCTTCTCCTGGCCCGCCGCGCTCCCGTAGCCGGAGACGGCGGGCTCCTGCTGGAAGTACAGGGAGGCCGCCAGCCCGGTCTTCACCGTCCGGCCGGCGAAGGCGAACACGTCCCGGGCCAGGCCCGGTCCGTCCCCGACCGGGGCGGCCGACTCCACCCACGCCGTGCCGCCCGCGGCCGTGCCGTCGCGCCGTGCCCGGGTACGGTCGCCGAGCACCGTGCCGGTGCCCTCGTCGAACCGGTAGTAGGCGGACAGGCCCGACTCGACGCCGCTCAGCCGGCGCCGCCGGTCGCCGAACTCGCCCTCCTGGCGGGCCCGTTCCCAGATCCGCAGCTCGTCGACCTCGCCCGCGAGCAGCGCCTGCGGCGCGTCCGCGGCCAGCTTCGCTCCGACCACCGCGGCCGAGCGCGGGTCCGGCACGCCGGTCACCGCGGCGCTGCCGGCCTTGACCCCGTTCACGTACAGCACCGCGGTCCGGCCGTCGAACACGGCGGCGACGTGGGTGTGGACGGCGAGCGGCACCGCGACGTCCGAGACCACGCGGGTGCCCGCGAGGTCCGCGACCAGCTTGCGGTCGGCGTTCAGCTCCAGGGCGAACGCGCTGGTCGGCGAGGTCGCCGGATGGTGCGACAGGACGGTCCCGGCGGCGGCCGTCGGCCGGACCCACGCCTCCACCGTGTACCCCGTGGCGGCCGCCCCGGACGGGCCGGCGGGCAGCCGCACGTGGCCCTGCTTCGCGGGATCCAGCCGCAGCGCGGTGCCCGCGCGGTCGCCGGTCGCCGCCACCGGGACCAGCGGCCGCCGGGTGTACGGGCAGAGCCCGGGCGCGCGTTCCAGCACGGCCGCGGCGTACTTCGGATCGGGACTGGTGTACAGCTCCGGTCCGGCGACGTCGAACAGGCCGTCCTCGCCCTGGGCGCAGTTGTAGCCCTCGATCCGCCCGGTGTCACCGTTCAGCGCGAACAGCTGCCACCGGGACCGCCCGGTGACCGCGGTGGGGAGCAGCAGCGCGGTGAACTCCCCGTTCCGCAGCGGCGCGACGAACGACAGCCTGGTGGTCGGCTCGAAGAACGCGTGGCCCTCCATGTCCCTGGTCCCGAGCGTGTCGCTCTCCGAGGCGCCGCGCGTCTTCGACCGGGAGCGCTGGTAGCGCACCTCCACCACCGGCTTCAGGGTCGAGCCCACCAGCACGAAGCGGTCGCACAGCAGCGAGCGGTCCACCAGCGCCGTCGCGGTCGCCTTGGTGCCGGCCGCCGCCACCGCGCGGTCCCCGGACACCACGCCGCCCGGGGCGTGGAACACCGCGTCCTGGTGCGCGGCGTCGACGGACTGCCGGAACAGCACGAGGTAGCGGCCGTCGGACACCACCTGCAGCGGTGCGAGGGCGGTCAGCCGGGCGGTCGTCGACAGGAACGGGTCCTGCTCGTCCGCCGGCACCGCCGCGCCGCCCGCCTCGGCCCGCCCGCCGCTGCGCACCACCGGCATCCGCAGCGCGCCGGCCGCGGCCGCCGCCTGGCCCCCCGGCGCGGTCACCTCGACCAGTTCGGCCGGGAACGGCACCGGCGAGGGCTCCTCGTTCCAGTAGCGGGCGTCCAGGGGCCCGCGCTTGGCCGACGCCTGCTCCAGGTCCAGGACGCTGTAGTGGACCCGCCGTTGGTCGTCCATCGCGAACGCCACCGTGGTGCCGCCGTGGTTCACCATCACCGTGGACACGTACCTGCGGTCCCGGTAGACCTTCACCGAACTCTCGTCCAACACTTGAACCCCCACAGTTCACGTCCGCACGCCGGCGGACGCCTCGGTCCGCGGGCGGTGCGACCGCGGCGCGGCATCCGGGCAGGCGGAAGCGCGCACGCGGACACCGCGCGCGGAACACGTACAGAGATCGGAAACGGACGCCGCCGAGCGGCTGTCGCGCACCCCCCGTCGACGGACGCCGGCAGCACACGGGCCGGCGAGCCGTCGGAGCCCCGGCGCCGCCGCCGTGGACGACGGCGCGCGGCCCGAGGGCTCGACGGCAGACGTTACCGACGGCCTCGGGGCGATGCGGCGCCATCGCCGGATTCAGCGGCGGTGGCCGTGGACGCGTTTGCGCCACCGCGTTCCCGGTGGGGCCGCTCGAGCCGCCCCGGCCGTGGTCGGACCGGCCGCCGGCCCCGGAGCGCGGCCGCCTGACGGCCTTCGTCGTTCCGGTGGCGGGCTCGGCCGGAGCAGTGCGGGTCGCCCCTGTCGGCGCTGGAGTCACTTCAGTCCCATTGATCTCACCGTCACCACACGCAACTTGACCGGAATTCAACACTCCGGGAGTGGTGGTCCGGTGCGTGATCGCGGTGCCGACATGTCGACCCGGTGACGGTCGGCGCACGGCTTGCCCGCCGGGCTCCTGGCGCGGTGCCAGATCGTGTGCTGCTGCCGGGATTTGGGGAAAGCGGAGTCCGGTTGTGAATACTGTGCGATGATCGACCTTCGGTAGCGCACCCCGCACCGCCGCCGGCGTGACCAGCGACGGCTGAGTGCGGTGGATTCCCGCCGGCGACCGCCGTCCAGCGGGCGACCGCGTTCCCACCCCGCTTCACCGCGCCGGACCGGGATCGCCCGTCGTGGCGCGGCCCGACCCCCTTGAAGGGCGTTCATGTCTCGTTCCACCCTTGCCGCGACGCCGGCCGGCCGCAGCAAGCGCGGCCCCGTGGCCCTCCTCGCCACCGCGACCACCACGTTCGGTCTGCTGGCCGTCGCGAGCCCCGCCCACGCCGACTCCGCCGTGCAGATCGCCGGCCCGGCCGGGCCCGTGCCGGCGAACAGCCCCTACACCGTCACCATCGACGTGCCCAACACCAACCCCGACCGCAGGGCCAACGCCGTCCTGGTCAACGTCACGCTGTCCGGCGCCGCCGCCACCGTGACGTCCGCGAAGGCCTCGGCCGGCGACTGGAGCTGCGACTTCGCGGCCGGGTCGTCCGGCATGTGCTGGAACCTCGCCGGCCTGCCCACCCCCTCGGCGCTCACCCTCACCGTCCTGCCGACCGCGGGCGGGACCGTCACCACCCTCGCGGACGGCAGGAACGTCGGCATGCAGCCGGTGGGGAGCGCCACCCTCGACACGCGGGTCCAGGCCCCGGCGCCGGTGGTGACCGGCCTGGCGCCCGACCACGGTCCGCAGGCCGGCGGCACCACGGTGACCCTCACTGGCAGTCACCTGACGGGGGCGACCGCGGTGAGCTTCGGCACCGTGCCCGCCACCGCGTTCACCGTCGACAGTGACACCCGGATCACCGCCACCGTCCCCGCCGCGGCGGCTGCCGGACGCGTGGACGTCACCGTCACCACCCCCGGCGGCACCGGCGCGGCCGGGACGTTCACGTACGAGGCCCCGGCTCCGGTGGTGAACGGCCTGGCGCCCGACCACGGCCCGCAGGCCGGCGGCACCACGGTGACCCTCACTGGCAGTCACCTGACGGGGGCGACCGCGGTGAGCTTCGGCACCGTGCCCGCCACCGCGTTCACCGTCGACAGTGACACCCGGATCACCGCCACCGCTCCCGCCGCGGCGGCTGCCGGACGCGTGGACGTCACCGTCACCACCCCCGGCGGCACCGGCGCGGCCGGGACGTACACCTACCAGGACCCGGCGACGACCGGCGCCTACGTCTTCTCCACCACCTCCGACCCCGCCTCGGGCTCGACGGTGACGACGGGTGCCAAGGTCACCTACACCGTGACCGTCGCCCAGAAGGGCGCGGACGAGGTCAAGGGCGCGACCGTGACCGACGACCTGTCGAAGGTGCTGGACGACGCCGCCTACAACGGCGACGCCAAGGCCACCTCCGGCACCGCCGAGGTCAAGGACGGGAAGCTGACGTGGACCGGCGACCTGCCGGTGGGCGGCAGCGCGACGGTCACGTACTCGGTGACCGTCAACGGCAACGGCGACCACCGGCTGCACACCGCCGTCACCACGCCGGACGGCAAGCGCGGCACCTGCGACCCCGAGAAGGGCTGCGCGACCGACCACACGGTCCCGGCCGCGGGCACCACGTCGCCCACGCCGACGCCCACCGACGGCGGCCGGACGCCCGGCACCCCCGGCCCCGGCTCGTCGACCACCGAGGGCTCGTCGACCCCCGCCACCGCGTGGACCTCGCCTGACACCCGGGCCCCGGCGGCTTCGGCGCCCCCGCGGGCGTCGGGCGTCCTCGCCAGCACCGGTGCCACCGTGCTCACCACGGGGGCGGTCAGCGGCGCCCTGCTGCTGCTCGGCGGCGCGGCCGTCGCCCTCGGCCGACGCCGGGGCCGCCACCGCTGATCCGGCCGAACCGGCCGAACCGGCCGAACCGGCCGCATCGGGAGACGGGGTGGTCGTGGCAGCCGGCCACGACCACCCCGCGGCGTCAGCTCCTCGGGACGAGGGTGTTCTCGTTGGTGCGGCCGGCGGCGAAGTCGTCGATGTTGCGGGCGGTGGCGTCGATGATCTGGCCGACGGCGGTGCGGGTGAAGTAGGCCTGGTGGCTGGTGACCAGGACCTGGGGGAAGGTGACGAGGCGGGCGAGGACGTCGTCGGTGATGCCCTGGATGGATCGGTCGGTGAAGAAGACTCCGGTCTCCTCCTCGTAGACGTCCAGGCCGACGCCGGACAGCCGTCCGGCGCGCAGGGTCTCGACCAGGGCGAGGCTGTCGACCAGCCCGCCGCGGCTGGAGTTGACGAGGATCGCGTCCTCCTTCATCCGGGCGAGCGCGGCAGCGTCGATCAGGTGGTGGGTGGCCGGCAGCAGGGGTACGTGCAGGCTCACCAGGTCGGCGCGGGAGAGCAGTTCGGGCAGCTCGGTGTACGTCATGCCGAGTTCCAGGCAGGCCGGGTTCTCGGCGATGTCCCAGCCGAGCAGCTCGGTGCCGAAGCCGGCCGCGATCCGGGCGAAGCACTCGCCGATCTTGCCGGTGCCGATCACGCCGACGGTCATGCCGTGGACGTCCCGGCCGAGCAGGCCGTCGAGGCGGAAGTCGAACTCGCGGGTGCGGTTCGCGGCCCGGGTGAGGCGGCGGTTGACAGCGAGCGCGAGGGCCCAGGCGTGTTCGGCGACGGAGTGCGGGCTGTAGTGGGAGACCCGGGCGACGGTCAGGCCGAGCTTCGCGGCGGCGTCGAGGTCGATGTTGTTGAAGCCGGTGGAGCGCTGGGCGACCAGCTCGGTGCCGCCGGCCGCCAGCACCGCGAGCGTCTCGGCGTCCAGGACGGCGTTGACGCTGCTGCTGACGGCGGGGTAGCCGGCGGCGAGCGGGGCGGTGTCGCGGTTGAGGAACACGTCCAGGCAGCGCAGTCCGTGCCGGCCGGCGAAGGCCTGCTCCAGCAGCGGCCGCTCGTCGGCCTGCACCCCGTACGCGAGGATCTCCATGCCCGGTCCCTCCAGTCGGCTCCTGCGGCCACGCTAGCGGGCGGGGCCGGGCGCCGCCCACCGGACGGGCCCCGGGCGAACGCGCGCCCCCGGAACGCGCGGAGGCCCCGGACCGCACCGCGCGGTCCGGGGCCCCGGAGGGCATCAAGCGGTCAGAGGACCGTCTCGGCCTCCAGGTAGCGGTCCTGCGGCACGGTCTTCAGCTCGGCGACCGCCTCGGCCAGCGGCACCAGGTTGATGTCGGTGCCCTGCAGCGCCGTGATGTGCCCGAAGGCGCCCTTGTGGACGGCCTCGACGGCGTGCCAGCCGAAGCGGGTGGCGAGCACCCGGTCGTAGGCGGTCGGGGTGCCGCCGCGCTGGGTGTGGCCGAGGATCACCGGGCGGGCCTCCTTGCCGAGGCGGTGCTCCAGCTCGCGGGAGAGCTGGGTGGCGATGCCGGTGAACCGCTCGTGGCCGTAGATGTCCTTGGTGCCCTCCTCCCAGTGCATGGTGCCGGGCTCGGGCTTGGCGCCCTCGGCGCAGACCACGATCGCGAACTTCTTCTGGCGGTCGAAGCGCTCGCGGACGACGTCGGTGAGCTTGTCGATGTGGAACGGGCGCTCCGGGACGACGATGGCGTGCGCACCGGCCGCCATGCCCGCGTTCAGCGCGATCCAGCCGGTGTGCCGGCCCATGACCTCGACGACCATGACGCGCTGGTGGGACTCGGCGGTGGTCTTCAGCCGGTCCAGCGCCTCGGTGGCCACCGAGACGGCGGTGTCGAAGCCGAAGGTCACGTCGGTGGCGGCGATGTCGTTGTCGATGGTCTTCGGCACGCCGACGATCGGCAGGCCCGCGTCGCTCATCAGCTTGGCGGCCTTCAGGGTGCCCTCGCCGCCGATCGGGATGACCGCGTCCAGGCCGAGGTCGGAGCAGTACTTCTTGGCCCGCTCGACGCCGTCCCGCAGGTGGCTCGGCTGGACCCGGGAGGAACCGAGGATGGTGCCGCCCTGGGCCAGGATGCCGCTCACCGAGTCCAGGGTCAGGGGGCGGTGGTGGCCCTCCAGGAAACCGCGCCACCCGTCCTCGAACCCGATGATCTCGTCGCCGTGGTCGACCACCCCGCGGTGGACCACGGAGCGGATCACCGCGTTCAGGCCGGGGCAGTCACCGCCGCTGGTCAGCACTCCAATACGCATGAACTTTGCAACTCCCGAGCAGAACCGAGGAACGGCCGGACTACAGGCTGGGACGACGAGCCGTCACCGTAACGGGGCGCTCCCACGCCGTGGTGGCGGGGAGGTGGCCGCGGGGTGAAGGACCGGCCGATCCGGACGGAACGCCCGAAAACGACCGTGAAGTCGAGCATACGGCCCCTGGTCCGGCCGGGCAGGAGCCGACGCGGGAGCGGCGCCGTCGGCGCCCCCGCGCGGAATTGCAGCCTGCTGCCGAGGAGGGTGTGCAGTAGGCAGCCCCCATTGTGGTACGTCCGGGGCCGCCCGCGGACCGGGTGACCGCATGGCGGGCACCCGGCCGGGACGTACGGACGGACTACTGGGGGCGCGTCGCGGCCGCGATGCGCTCGGCGCGCAGCGCGTCGTACCACGTGGTGTCGGCCGGCGGCAGCGCGCTGACGTCCAGCGCCAGCTTGAGCAGCATGTCGGCCACGGCGGGGTTGCGGGCCAGCACCGGGCCGTGCAGGTAGGTGCCGAACACGGTGTCCCGCCAGGCGCCCTCGGTGCCGTCACCGGTGCCGTTGCCCCGGCCGACGTTGACGGTGGCGAAGGGCTGCACGCCCTGGCCGAGGTGGGTGACGCCCTGGTGGTTCTCGAAGCCGGTCAGCTGCGGCAGGCCGAGCCGGGGGTCGACGTCGGCGAGCACGTCGCCGACGCAGCGGGCGCCCTCGCCGCGGGTGGTCCAGACGTCGAGCAGGCCCAGGCCCGGCTCGCGCTCGCCGAGGTCGTTGACGAACTCGTGGCCCATGATCTGGAAGCCGGCGCAGACGCCGAAGATGATCGCGCCGTTCTCGGCGGCCCGCACCAGGCCGCTGTCGGCGCGCAGCCGCTCGGCGGCCAGGCGCTGCGGGCGGTCCTCGCCGCCGCCGATCAGGTAGATGTCGCCGCTGGTGGGGACCGCCTGGTCGGAGCGGACGTCGATCCGGGTCACGTTGAGGTGGCGCTGGCGGGCCCGGCGCTCCACGACCAGGGCGTTGCCCCGGTCGCCGTAGGTGCTGAGCAGGTCCGGGTAGACCCAGACCACGCGCAGGCTGCTCTCACTCATCCTCGAAGGCCTTCCGTCACGTAAAGACTGGTGTGCGGGCGCGGCATCAGCCGGCCACGACCTTCCGCAGCTGCTGGAAGGCGGTGTAGTTGGCGATGGCCTCGATCCGGCCGGGCGGGGCCATCCGGACGGCCTGCTCCAGGGTGTCCACCACGTGGAACTGGAGCCCGGCGACCTCCAGTCGGACGGCCAGGTCCAGCTTGCGCTGGCCCATCACGAAGACCGGGTGCCCGGCGAGGCGCTCGTAGTCGACGTCCCACAGCCAGGAGGTGTCGGTGCCGTCGGCGTCGAGGGCGTTGACGGAGAGGATCACCGGGGCGGGCGGGCCGTCGATCAGCGAGAAGGTCTCCAGCCAGCCGGCCGGGTTCTTGGCCAGCAGCAGGCGGATGTCCCGGCCCTGGTACTGGACCACGTCGTAGCGGCCGGCCACGGCGGTCACCGAGCGCATCCGCTCCAGGGCGACCTGCGGGGCGACGCCGAACACGGCGGCGACGGCGGCCGAGCTGGTGGCGTTGGCCAGGTTGGCCCGGCCGGGCAGCTGGAGCTGGATCGGCCAGGCGCCGCGCTGCGGGTCGATCACGTGGGTGCCCTGGAGTGCCCAGTGCGGGTTGGGCCGGCGGAAGCCGCAGTCCTGGCAGAACCAGTCGTCGCCGGGGCGCTGCATCACGCCGCCGCAGGCGGGGCAGGACCAGGCGTCCTCCTTCCAGGCCTGTCCGGCGGCCACCCAGACCACCTTCTTGCAGGAGGAGGCGGCCCAGGTCACCAGCGGGTCGTCGGCGTTGGCGATGACCACGGCCTCGGTGTTCTGGAGGCCCTCGCGCCACTTCTCGGCCATCATCCGGGTCTCGGCGGCGCGGTCGAGCTGGTCGCGGGAGAGGTTGAGCAGGGCGATCGCCTTGGGGCGGGTGTCGCGGGCGACCGTCGCCAGGTACTTCTCGTCGACCTCGATCACGCCGAAGCGGGCGTCCGTGCCGCCGGCCAGGGCGGAGGTGATGCCGGCGGGCATGTTGGCGCCCAGGGCGTTGGAGACCACCGGGCCGGCGGCGCGCAGCGCCTCGGCGATCAGGCGGGTGGTGGTGGTCTTGCCGTTGGTCGCGCTGACCAGGACGACGTCGAGGTGGTCGGCGAGGGTGGCGAGCAGGTCGGGGTCGAGCTTGAGGGCGACCTTGCCGCCGATCACCGAGCCGCTTCCGCGTCCGGCCTTGCGCGACACGGCGGCGGCGACCCGGCCGGCGGTGACCGCGATCTTGGCGCGGGCCGGCAGCGAGGCGTCGCGTGCGCCTGTGGGCTCCGATTCGGTGCCTGCCATGCTCAGTGGTTCCTCCTTGCTGCGGCACCGCCCGTGGCCGGATAACGGGCCGTCGGGCGGCGGGGACGGGGGTCAGCCTACCGACTCCGTCGCCCGACCGGACGATCCGGACCCCGCGCCGCCTGCTGCGACGCGCTCGCGGGTGCTGCTGACAGCCCGTCAAGGAGGGCGGTGTACGGACGGACCCTTCACCACTTCACGACGCCCACCGGGGTCGTCGGGTTCCCGGACCGGCCCGGGTAAGGATCTGGTGAAGAAAAGATCAGCGTCCCGGATGGTGGGCGCAACCGGCCGGATCCCCGGCGGACAGCGTGGCGGTGATCACCAGGGTGCCGTCCTCGGGGTGGAAGTCCAGCGGCGCGTCCAGCCCCCGCATCGCGGCGATCAGCCCGGTGTTGGTGCCGTGGGTCACCGCGTACACCGTCCGGACGCCGGCCGCCCGGGCCGCCGCCGACAGCCGCCGCAGCACCGCCAGGCCTAGCCCGCGCCGCTGCCAGGCGTCCTCGACCAGGACGGCCAGCTCGGCCTCGCCGTCGTCCCACATCAGGTGCCCGAGCGCGACGATCCGCCCGTCCGGGGCGGTCACCGCGTAGCTGCGGCCGTGCCGGGCGTCCAGCAGGTGGTCCAGGTAGCGGCCGGCGTCGCGGACCGGGCCGTGGTAGCGCAGCCGCAGCGACGCGGGGGAGCAGCGGCCGTGCATCGCCAGTGCCGCCGCCCGGTCGGCCGGCCCGGCCGGGCGCAGCAGCAGGTCCGGCCCGTCCGGCGGGGAGAGCCGGGACGGGGCCTCCGGCGCCTGGCCGGCGGGGCGGGCCGCGGGCGGGTGCGGCCGGACGGTCCGGTACGGGCCGTCGGTGAGCGCGGGCAGCCGGGCGCCCCGGCCCTCGGGCGCCGCGCACCTGCGGTCGGACCTGCGGAAGGGCCGGTGCCAGAGCCGTTCGGGGCGAGTGCGTGATGCCGTCATACCGCCGACGCTACCGACGGTGCGCTTCCGCTCGGTTACGTGATCGTGAACGGGCGAATGCCCTGCGGTGCGGCCCGGCCCAGCGGCACCTCGCCACATTCCCCGCACGCACCGATCGCCGAAGCAAGAAGCAC
>NZ_JBEXJK010000067.1:0-27222 GCF_040609095.1 Kitasatospora sp. NPDC004799 | reverse complement strand
GCTCGACGGCCGGCGCGGTCCCGCCGTCCGCCGCGGCGGCCCCGGCCACCCCGCCCGCACCGGCCGCGCACGCCGGGCTCGGTCGGGAGTACCACCCCGGCCGTCCGGCCACGCCCGCCGAGGCGGTGCCGTGGGGGCTCCGGGTGGCCGCCGAGTCGACCTGGCGGCTGCTGCTGCTCGGCGCCGCGCTCTACGTCGTCTTCTACGTGGTCGACATGCTGCGGCTGGTCGCCTTCTCGGTGCTGGCCTCGCTGCTGATCACCGCGCTGCTGGAGCCCTCGGTCTCCTGGCTGCGCCGGCGCGGGGTGCCGCGTTCGCTGGCGGCGGGCGGGGTGTTCCTCAGCGGCCTGGCCGGGATCGGGCTGGTCGGCTGGTTCGTGGTCTGGCAGGTGTCGACCAACCTCTCGGACGTCACCACCCAGGTGAAGACCGGTGTCAACCAGCTGCGGGACTGGCTGGTCACCGGGCCGCTGCACCTGACCCAGCAGCAGATCACCGACTTCGCCAACCAGATCACCAAGGCCATCACCACCAACAGCGACCAGCTCACCTCGGCCTCGATCACCGGCGCGCAGATCGCCGTCGAGGTGCTGACCTCGCTGCTGATGACCTTCTTCACCACCTTCTTCTTCCTCTACGACGGCGCGAAGATCTGGAACTGGGCGCTGCGCGGCCTGCCCCGGCACTCCCGCTTCGCGATGGCCGGGGCCGGCCCGAAGGCCTGGGCGACGCTCACCGCCTACGTGCGCGGCACGGTCTGCGTGGCCTTCATCGACGCGCTCTGCATCGGCATCGGCGTCGACCTGCTGGGGGTGCCGCTGGCGCTGCCGCTGGCGGTGATCATCTTCCTGGGCGCCTTCGTCCCGCTGGTCGGCGCGCTGGTCACCGGCACCGTCGCGGTACTGATCGCGCTGGTCACCCAGGGGCCGTGGACGGCGCTGATGGTGCTGGCGGTGCTGGTGGCGGTGATGCAGGTGGAGAGCCACATCCTCCAGCCGCTGATCCTCGGCCGGGCCGTGCGGGTCCACCCGCTCGGGGTCGTGCTCGGCGTCGCGGCCGGCGGCATCATCGGCGGCATCGGCGGCGCGGTGGTCGCCGTCCCGCTGATCGCCGTCACCAACACCGTGGTCACCCACCTGCGGCGCCGCAACGAGGCCGGCCAGGCCGTGTTCACCGCGCTCGAAGCCGCCCGCGAGGCCGCCGGACGGACGGCCGAACGGACGGCCGAACGTCCCGCGGCCCCCCACTCCGTGGCCCCGCACCCCGCCCCGCCGGTCGCACCCGCCGCCGACTGACGACGACGGGCCGGCAGCGCGCCCGCGCGTTCCGCCGTACCGGGCCCGCCGGTTCGGGGAACGCGGCCGGGCCGGGAGAACGACGACGGGCCCCTCCCGGACGTGGTGTCCGGGAGGGGCCCGTCGGGGTACCGGGTGCGTCAGGCGTCGACGGCGGCCAGGGCGGCCTCGGAGTCGAGGACGCCGGCCACGGCCTGCAGGACGGCGGCGATCTTCATCGAGGCCTGGATGACCTCGCGCTCGACGCCGGCCTTGCGCAGGACGGCCTCGTGCGAGTCCAGGCACTGGCCGCAGCCGTTGATGGCCGAGACCGCGAAGCACCAGAGCTCGAAGTCGATCTTCTCGACGCCCGGGGTGCCGATGATGTTCATCCGCAGACCGGCCCGCATCGTGCTGTACTCCTTGTCGGAGAGCAGGTGCAGCGTCCGGTAGTAGACGTTGTTCATCCCCATGATCGCGGCCGCGCCCTTGGCGGCGTTGTACGCCTCCGGGGAGAGGTTGGCCTTGGCCTCGGGCTCCAGCTCACGCAGCAGGCCGGGGCTGCGGGTGGCCATCGCGCAGGACAGCACGGTGCCCCAGAGCTGCTGGGCGGGGAGGTCGGAGTTGCCGATGACCGAGCCCAGGTTGAGCTTGAGGTCCTTGGCGTAGTCCGGGAGGGCGGCCTTCAGGTCGTCGAGGGCCATGGGTCAGCCCGCCAGCAGGGCCTGGGCGTCGAGGGTGTCCTCGCCCTTGTTCCAGTTGCACGGGCACAGCTCGTCGGTCTGCAGGGCGTCCAGCACCCGCAGGACCTCCTTGGGGTTACGGCCGACGGAGCCGGCGGTGACCATGGCGAACTGGACCTCGTTGTTCGGGTCGACGATGAAGACGGCGCGCTGGGCGGTGCCGTCCGCGTTCTCGACGCCGCAGGCGCGCATCAGGTCGTGCTTGACGTCGGCCAGCATCGGGAAGGGCAGGTCGTTCAGGTCCTTGTGGTCCTTGCGCCAGGCGTGGTGCACGAACTCGGAGTCACCGGAGACACCGAGGATCTGCGCGTCGCGGTCGGCGAACTCGTCGTTCAGCTTGCCGAAGGCGGCGATCTCGGTCGGGCAGACGAAGGTGAAGTCCATCGGCCAGAAGAAGACGACCTTCCAGCCCTTCTGGTCCTCCGAGGAGTAGTCCTTGATCTCCAGCTTGTCGGCGGACGGGCCTTCGACGCCCTTGAGGGCCCAGGTGGGGAACTGGTCACCGATGGTCAGCACGTTCGCTTCTCCTGAAGTGAGATGAGGGGAGCTTTGTCCGGAATCCGGACACCACTCACAATTCCACATCGTGGACTGATCAGGGAAATAGCTACACTGGATGTGTCTGATCGGAGATTGCTATCAGTACTGAATCCCCCACGTCGCGGCCGGGCATCCGGAGGAACGGCGGCGGCAAGGCCGACCCGACTGTGGCGAGTGCCACAGTCCGCAGTCCCCGCACCCCGACCGTCGCCCAGCTGCGGGCCTTCGTCGCGGTGGCCGAGCACCGGCACTTCCGGGAGGCCGCCGCCGCCACCGGGACCAGCCAGCCCGCGCTGTCCGGCGCGGTCGCGGCGCTGGAGGAGTCGCTGGGCGCGCAGCTGGTCGAGCGTACGACGCGCAAGGTGATCGTCACTCCCCTGGGGGAGCGTGTGCACCAGCACGCGCGCCGGGTGCTCGCCTCGCTGCAGGCCCTCACCGAGGAGGTCGAGGCCGCCCGCCGGCCGTTCACCGGGCCGCTGCACCTGGGTGTCATCCCGACCGTCGCGCCCTACCTGCTGCCCACCGTGCTGCGGTTGGTCCGCGACCGCTTCCCCGACCTGGAGCTGCACGTCCACGAGGAGCGCACCCCCTCGCTGCTGGAGGGCCTGGCCGCCGGGCGGCTGGACGTCCTGCTGCTCGCGCTGCCGGCCGGCGGGGCCTCGCCGACCAGGGACATCCCGCTGTTCGACGAGGACTTCGTGCTGCTCACCCCGCCCGGCCACCCGCTCGCCGGGCGGATCGACGTGCCGCGCGACGTGCTGCTCGACCTGGACGTGCTGCTGCTGGAGGAGGGCCACTGCCTGCGCGACCAGGCGCTGGACATCTGCCGCGAGGTCGGCGCCGACCCGACGGGCTCGACCACCCGCGCGGCCGGCCTGTCCACCCTGGTCCAGCTGGTCGCCGGGGGCCTCGGGGTGACCCTGCTGCCCGCCACCGCGCTGGACGTCGAGGCCGGACGCACCGACCGGCTGGCCGCCGTCCGCTTCGCCACCCCGGCGCCCGGCCGCCGGATCGGGCTGGCCTTCCGGCCGGGCTCGGCCCGCAGCGCCGAGTACGAGCGCTTCGCGGCCTCGCTGCGCGAGGTGCTGGTCGAGCTGCCGGTCCGGATCGTCTCCGAGGGCGGGGCCGACGCGTCCTAGGCGGTGCCCGCCGCCCCGTGCCAGCCCGGCTCGGGGCGGACGGCCGGGGTGCCCAGGCAGAGCCCGACGGTCGTCGCGACCAGCAGGTCCAGGGCGCGCAGGGTCTCCGTGCCGGACCGGTCGTCGGCGCCGCGCAGGGCGAGCTGACGGGCCGTCAGGCCGTCGAAGCCGCTGAGGAAGTGGACGGCGATCTCGCGCGCGGGCATCGCCAGGGTCAGCCCGTGGGCGGCCGCGAGGGCGGTGAGCATCTCGGTGGCGGTGCCCTCGATCTCGCGCTGCAGTCCGAGCATGATCTCCCGCACGTCCGGGTCGCGCATCGCCAGCGCCGCGAACTCGCTCAGCAGGACGCAGCGCCCCTCCTCGCCGTTGGTGGCCTCCCAGAGCGCGTACACCAGGGTGTGGACCTGCTCGCCGAACGTGCCGTCGCCGGGGGAGGCGGCGCGCACCTGGCCGATCGCCTCGGAGCTCAGCTGCTCCACCACGGCCCGGTAGAGGTCCTTCTTGGTGCCGAAGGTGTAGTGCACCGTCGCCTGTGCCACGCCCAGCTCGGCGGCGATCGCGCGGGTGCTGCCCGCGGCGACCCCTTCCCGGGTCATCAGGTCCAGTGCGGCCTGGACCAGTTGCGGGCGGCGTTCGGAGGCGGGGACATGAGCCATCCAGCCAGGGTAGCGCCACGGTCGCCCAACTGTGTCGGTCGATGGGGTCGGTCGATTCTGTCGGCCAACTTTGTCGCCCGACAAACTTGGGCGTACGGTGGTGCCGAGACCCTGCCCCGACCCGAGGGACCGCCGATGGCCACGTACCTGTACCGACTGGGCCGCTTCAGCTTCCGGCGAAGGCGCGCCGTGCTGGCGGTCTGGATCGCCCTGCTGATCGCGGTCGGCGGCGCCGCCGGCGCCTTCGCCGGCAAGACCAGCGACGAGTTCAAGGTGCCGGGCACCGAGGCGCAGACCACGCTGGACCGGATCAAGGACACCTTCCCCGCGCAGGGCCACGGCTCCGCCCAGGTCGTCTTCGCCGCCCCGGCGCCCGGCGGCGCCACCGCGCCCGAGGCCGGCCGGGCGGTCAGCGAGGCGGTCGCCAGGATCGCCGCCGTCCCCGGCGTGGCCGCGGTGCCCGACCCGTACGCCACCGGCGCCGTCTCGCCGGACGGCAGGGTCGCGCTCGCCCTGGTCTCCTTCGACCACAAGCTCGCCGACGTCACCGACGAGCAGCGCGAGGCCGTGAAGGCCGCCGCCGAGCCGGCCCGCGCGGCCGGGCTGGACGTGGCCTTCGGCGGCGACGCGTACAACAAGTTCGCCCAGATCGAGGGCGGCTCCGAGTCGATCGGCCTGGTGGTGGCCGGGGTGGTGCTGGTGATCACCCTGGGCACGCTGGTCGCTGCCGGGCTGCCGCTGCTGACCGCGCTGGTCGGCGTCGGCGTGTCGATGGCCGGACTGCTGGCGCTCACCGGCTCGTTCCAGATCATCACCACCGCGCCGGTGCTGGCCCTGATGGTCGGCCTCGCCGTCGGCATCGACTACGCGCTGTTCATCCTGTTCCGCCACCGCCGCCACCTGGACGAGGGCCTGGAGCCGGAGGAGGCCGCCGCCCGGGCCACCGCGACGGCCGGCAGCGCCGTCGTCTTCGCCGGCCTGACCGTGGTCGTCGCGCTCGCCGGGCTCGCCGTGGCGGGCGTCCCGTTCCTCACCGTGATGGGCCTGGCCGCCTCCGGCGCCGTCGTGGTGGCCGTCCTGGTCGCGATCACGCTGCTGCCCGCGGTGCTGGGCTTCGTCGGCCGCGGCATCGACCGGCTGCCGGTCTGGAAGCGGGCGCTGCACACCGGTGGCCGGACCACCATGGGCGAGCGCTGGGCCCGCTTCGTGGTCCGCCGCCCGCTGCCCGTCCTGCTGATCGGCCTGGCCGGACTGGGCACCCTGGCGGTGCCCGCGGCGAGCCTGGAACTCGGCCTGCCGGGCGGCGGCTCACAGGCGGTCGGGACGGACGCGCGCAAGGCCTACGACCTGGTCAGCGACAGCTTCGGGCCGGGCTTCAACGCCCCGCTGGTGGTCGTCGTGGACGCCGCGGGCGCGCCGCAGCCGCAGCAGGCGGTGCAGGGCGTGGCGGCCAAGCTGCAGACCCTGGACGGCGTCGCCACGCTGCTGCCGCCGCAGGTCGACCAGGCCGGCCGGACCGCCCTGGTGCCGGTCATCCCGCAGACCGGCCCGGACCACGCGGACACCAAGGCGCTGGTCAACGAGATCCGCGACCAGCGCGCCGAGCTGAAGGCGGCGACCGGCGCGGACATCGCCGTCACCGGCACCACGGCCGCCAACATCGACGTCTCCACCAAGCTCGGCCAGGCGCTGCCGCCGTTCGTCGCGGTGATCGTCGGCATCGCGCTGGTGCTGCTCGCGCTGGCCTTCCGCTCGGTGCTCGTGCCGCTCAAGGCGGTGCTGGGCTTCCTGCTCAGCATCGTGGCCTCGCTCGGCGCGGTGGTCGCGGTCTACCAGTGGGGCTGGCTGGACGGCCTGATCGACGTGCCGAAGGTCGGCCCGGTGGTCAGCTTCGTGCCGATCCTGCTGATCGGGGTGCTGTTCGGGCTGGCGATGGACTACGAGCTGTTCCTGGTCTCCGGGATGAAGGAGCAGTACGTCCACGGAAAGGCGCCGCGCGAGGCGGTCGTGGGCGGGGTCAAGGGCGGCGCCCGGGTGGTGACGGCGGCCGCGCTGATCATGATCTCGGTGTTCGGCGCCTTCGTCTTCGGCCACGACCCGATCGTCCAGCCGATCGGCTTCGCCCTCGCGGTGGGCGTGCTGGTGGACGCCTTCGTGGTGCGGATGGCGCTGGTGCCGGCCGCGATGGCGCTGTTCGGCAAGGCCGCCTGGTGGTTCCCGAAGCGGCTGGAGAAGGTCGTGCCGAAGGTGGACATGGAGGGCGAGCAGCTGATCGCCGAGCTGGAGAGGCGGCCGACCGAGGAGCGGGCGGCCCGGAAGGAGCCGGTCGGGGCCTGACCGTCCGTACCGGGTGCCCGGCGGGATCCGTCCCCGCCGGGCACCCGTTCACGTCCCCGCGGGCAGCCGCTGCTCGAACCAGACCACCTTGCCGGTGCCCAGCCTGGTCGCGCCCCAGCGGTCCGCGCACCTGGCCACTATCTGCAGCCCGCGCCCGCGTTCGTCCTCCGGCCCGGTACGGCGCGGGCGCGGCAGCAGCGGGCTGTCGTCGCCGACCTCGCAGCGCAGCCGGGTGGTGCGCACCAGGCTCAGGGTGACCGGCCGGGTCGCGTGCTGGACGGCGTTGGTCACCAGCTCGCTGACCATCAGCTCGGTCGCCTCGCTGAGCTCGTCCAGGCCCCAGCGGCGCAGCGTGTGCGCGGCCAGTCGGCGGGCCCGGCCCGGCGTCTCGTTGCGCGGCTGGAGGTACCAGTGCGCGACGTCCCCGGCCGGGATGCCGTCGAAGCAGGCGCCGAGCAGCGCGATGTCGTCGCCGCGGTCGCCGGGCGGCAGGATCCGCAGCGCCTCCTGGCACAGCTGCTCGGGGGTCTGCCAGCGGGCGGCGGCGATCCGGGCGCGCAGCAGCTCCAGGCCGTCGCTGATCGGGCGGGTGCGGGTCTCCACCAGGCCGTCGGTGAACAGCAGCAGGGCCGAGCCGGGCGGCGCGGGCAGTTCGACGGAGTTGAAGTCCACCCCGCCGACGCCGATCGGCGCCCCGGAGTCCAGCTCGACCAGCTCGGCGCTGCCGTCCGGGCGGACCAGCACCGGCGGGACGTGCCCGGCGTTGGCCATCACCACCCGGTTGGCGATCGGGTCGTAGACCGCGTAGGCGCAGGTGGCCAGGTGCTGTTCGCGGCCGAGCCGCTGGGCCTGTTCGTCCAGGTGGTAGAGCACCTCGTGCGGCGGCAGGTCGAGGGCGGCCAGGGTCTGGGCGCTGGTGCGCAGTTGGCCCATGATGGCGGCCGAGGTGAGCGAGTGGCCCATCACGTCGCCGACGATCAGGGCGACCCGGTTGCCGGGCAGCGGGACGGCGTCGTACCAGTCCCCGCCGACCTGCGCGCCGCGCTCACCGGGCAGGTAGCGCTGGGCGATCCGGACGCCGTGCGACTGCGGCAGGCGCAGCGGCAGCATGCTGCGCTGGAGCTCGTTGGCGATCTCCCACTCGCGGGCGTAGCGCAGCGCGGTGTCCACGGCCAGCCCGGCCTGGGTGGCGAGGTGCGCCGCGGTCGCGGTGTCCGCGGCGTCGAAGACCGGGCGGCCGCTGCGTTCGGGAGGGCGGCGGATCAGTATCAGCAGCCCGAGCACGGCCTTGCGGCCGCGCAGCGGCAGGGCGAGGACGGAGGTGCCGGCGGCCAGCCGGGCCACCCCGCGGGTGCCGTACAGCTCGCGCAGCAGTGTCTCGGCGCGCTCGGCGGCGGGGGTGCCGAGGACGGCCGCCTCGGCGGGGCGGCGGCTCAGCAGGGCGTGGGCGAGGGCGCCGCCGCGGGTCACCGGGGTGGCCGGGCCGCCGTCGGCGGTCGAGCGGGCGCCGTAGCGGGAGCGGCGCCGGTCGTCCAGGCCGCTCGGGCGGCCGCGGCGGCCGATCCGGGTGCCGGTGCTGTGGTGTATCCGCAGCTCCTCCGGGAACCCTGGTTCGCGTTCGACGTTGGGCAGCGGGTCGCGCAGGTGGACGACGGCGGCGTCGGCGAGCGTCGGGACCAGCACCCGGCCGATGTTGCGCAGCGTCGCGGCGAGGTCGAGGGCGCTGTTGATCCGCCGGGTCGCCGAGTCGAGGTAGGCCAGGCGGTCCGCCATCTCGGCGCGCTCCGGCCGGGCACCCGTCCGCCGTGCCGGGGCCGTGGCCGGGGTCGCCGCCGTCGGGGCCGAGGTCGGGCCCGGTGCCGCGGCCGGGACCTGGCGGCGCTGGCCCGGGACGGCGGGCGGCTGCTCCGCCTCGGTCTTGAGCTGGTCGCGCACGGCTGCCTGTCCTGGATTCGGTGTGGTCGGTGAGCTGTTCTGTTGCCCCGGCCGCGGGCGCGGCCGGTCCTGTCCCGGTTCGATCAGCCGACGCGTCGACAGCACAGGAACAGCTGTTCCTCCGGCGGCAGCGTGGTGCTGGCCGGTGCGTACGGATGCCCCGAGCACTCCTCGACGGCGAAGCCGGCCGAGACCAGAACCCGCTCCAGATCCTCCCTCAGATACCCACTGATCCGCAGCTCTCTGCCAAGGAACGGAAGCGGAACGTGATCCAGGTCCGCCTCGACCATACCGAGCGCCAGCAGTCCCCCGGGCCGCAGGAGTTCGCGCAGCTGCCCCAGCACGGTCGGGATCTCGTCCTGCGGCAGCAGGATCAGCGAGAAGAACGCGGTGACCGCGGCGAAGCCGCCCCGGCCGTCCGGCCCCAGCCCCGGGGCGTTCCAGACCCGGTCCGCCCGCTCGGTGGCCAGATCGTACAGGTCGATCCGATGGAAGACGGGCGGGAACGCGCCCGGGAAGGCGGTCCGCCGGGCCAGCGCGAGCATGCCGTCGGAGAGGTCCGCGCCGGTCACCCGCAGCCCGGCCGCGGTCAGCTGGCGGACGGTCGGGTCACCGGCGCCGCAGCCCACGTCGAGCACCCGGGCGCCCGGTTCGAGCTCGGCGAGCAGCCGCCGGCCGCAGGCCAGCTGGCCGTCCTTGGCGGGGAAGGCCTCGCCGTACCCGGTGCCGATGGTGTCGAAGGCGACCGCCTGCAGTGCCCGGGCCGCCCGCCGCCGCCGTACCTCCGGCTCGTCGTCGCCGGCGTCCTCGCCGACGGGGAACGGGTCGGATATCTGTCCGGTCGTCACGTTGCGGGACACCCTTCCACCCGTGGCCTCCGGTGGCTCCTCCACGGCCCCGCGGGCCGCTGCCGGTGGCGGTACGTCACGCTCTGCGCACCACACGGACGGACTGCACCCCGACGGGTTTCCGGCGGACACGCGTGTGCGTACTGGCATCTGAGAATATGCGTGATCACTGCGTCGTGGGGTCCCTTTCCGGCCAACTCGCCGCAGTTGGGCCGTTGTGGCCGGGGTTGCGGAAGCACGAGGGTGCGGACAGGGTTGTGCGCGCGGCCCCGCACGCCGGGCGACGCGCCCGGGCAAGGTCGGTGACCTGCGGTTTCACCGATCGGCGGGCTGACTATCGGACGTTTATCGAACGTCAATCGGTCCGGTGCACAGTGGAGTCCAGCGCCGGGGAAGCGTTGAGGGCGCTCCCGCAGCCGGGGGGCTGCGGGAGCGCCGACGCGCGGAACGGGGGAGGCTCTCCGTGGGGGAGCGGAAGCCTCACGGCGCGGGGGGAGAAGAGAGGGGCTCGGTGTGCTGCTGGGAGATGAGGTCCGCCACGGGGGAGGCCTCAGGCACACCGAGCCGGGTGAAGATCGCATGTGCCTCCTGGAGGCAGGCGAGTCCACGGGCCGGCTGGGCGAGCGTCAACAGGGCCTCGCCCAGCGCGGCGTTCGCCAGGCCCTGGCAGTAGGCGGAGTCCAGTTCCTGGCCGATCGCCAGCGACTCGCCGGCCGCCGAGGCCGCCTCGGCGGGCTGCTCGGCGACGAGCAGGGCGGAGGCGAGCCGGGCCAGGGTGTAGCCCTCCCACAGGGGGTTCTGCTGCGACTGGTAGAGCCGGTGCGCCTCGCGCAGGTGCGGGACGGCGTCGCCGCCGGAGAGCACCACACCCAGCTGGTAGAGGGTCTGGGCGAGCAGGGGGCCGTTCTTGGACTCCCGGGCCGCGGCCACGCCCTCACCGGCGGACCGCACCGCCGTCTCGGTCATCCCGAGCCGGTGCTGCGCCCGCGCCATGTTGCTGACGATGCGGGCCTCGGCGGTCGGTGCGCCGACCGCCTGGCTGGTGGCCCGGGCCTGCTCCATGAACGGCAGGGCCTCGGCCGGGCGGTTGCCCAGGCTCAGGATCACGCCCAGGATGTTCGCGGTGGCCAGCAGCTGGACGGTCGGTTCGTCCGGCGACTGGTGGTCCAGGCTGCGGCGCAGCGAGTGCTCGGCGCCCTGGAAGTCGCTGGTGACGTAGTTCAGGGCGCCCAGGACGAAGTGCACCCGGGCGAGCGCGGGGGAGTCGTCGCGCAGCTCCGCCTCGCGTCCGAGGGTCTCCAGGACGGGGCGCACCTGGGGGCCGTGGGTCGGGTCCGGGTCGAGGCCGTACAGCAGGATCAGCAGGTCGATCGCCGCGTGCTGCGAGGAGCGCGGCCCGTTCGCCGCCGCGGCCACGGAGTTGAGCAGCAGGGCGCTCTCGGTCCGCAGCCAGGACTGGGCGGAGCCGATGGTCGGCAGGCCGATCCCCGGCGAGGAGGGCGTGGTGAGCAGCTCGGGCTCCGGGTCGTCCGGTTCGATGGTCCGGGCCGCGTTGCGGACGGTCGGGATCAGCAGGTCGAGCAGCCGCAGGACGGCCCGCTGCTGCTCCTCGGTGTCCCCGATCCGCTCGTTCTGCCGCTGGGCGTAGAGCCGGAGCAGGTCGTGGTAGCGGTAGCGGCCGGGAGTGAAGCACTCCAGCATGTTCGCCTCGACCAGCGCCTCGGCGAGGTCCTCGGCGGCGTCCTCGTCCAGGCCGAGCAGCGCCGCGGCGGCCGCGAGCGGGATGTCGGGGGAGTCGATCAGCGCGAGCAGCCGAAAGGTGCGGGCCTCGGCCGGGGACAGCTGTCCGTAGCCGAGCCCGATGGTGGTCTCCACGGCCAGGTTGCCGAGCTGGAGCTCGTCCAGGCGGCGGCGCTGATCGGCTAACCGACGGGCCAGGTCGGAGACGCTCCAGCGCGGCCGGCTGGCCAGCCGGGCGGCGGCGATGCGGACCGCCAGCGGCAGGAAGCCGCAGGCGGTGACCACCGCCATGGCGGCCTCCGGTTCGGCGGCGACCCGCTGCTCCCCGACGATGGCCGAGAACAGCGCCAGCGCCTCCTTCGGCGTCAGCTCCTCGACGTCGAACAGCTGGGCGCCGGGGATGCCGGCGAGCCGGGAGCGGCTGGTGGCGAGCACCGCGCAGCCGGAGACGCCCGGGATCAGCGGCCGGATCTGGTCGGCGTCCCGCGCGTTGTCCAGCAGGATGAGCATCCGCCGGTTGGCGAGCAGCGAGCGGTAGAGGGCCGCGCGCTGCTCCATCGACTCCGGGTTCTCGGTGGCACCGAGGGCGTGCAGGAAGTCGCCGAGGACGACGACCGGGTCGGCCGGTGCGGCGCCGGCGCCGCGCAGGTCCACGTACAGCTGTCCGTCCGGGAACTCGGCCCGGACGCGGTGGGCGACGTGGACGGCCAGGGTGGTCTTCCCGACGCCGCCGATGCCGGCCAGCGAGGTGACCACCACGGCCTGGCCGGTGGCGTTCATCAGGACCGCCGAGAGGTCGCCGACCAGCTCGGCGCGGCCGCTGAAGTCCGAGACGTCGGCCGGGAGTTGGGCCGGGGGCGGGGTGACCGGGCGGTCCTTCGCCGCCGCCTCGGGCACGGCCGGGAGGGCGAGCGCCGGGTCGGCCGCGAGGATCCGGGTGTGCATCGTGGACAGGCCGACGCCCGGCTCGACGCCGAGCTCCTCGATGAGCAGCTTGCGGGTGTCGGTGTAGACGCCGAGCGCCTCGGCCTGGCGGCCGCAGCGGTACAGCGCCAGCATCAGCAGCTCCCGCAGGCGTTCGCGCAGCGGGTGCTCGGTCGTCAGGTTGTTGAGCTCGCCGACGATCTCCGCGTGCCGGCCGATGTCGAGGGCGGCGGCGCACAGGTCCTCGGCGGCGGCCACCTGGCGCTCGGCCAGTCGCAGCCGCTGGGTGTCGGCGTAGGGGCCGGGGATGCCGGTGAGCGGGCGGCCGCTGAACAGGCCCAGCGCCTCGGTCAGCAGCCGGTGCGCCTCCTGCTTGTCGCCGTTCGTCCGGGCGGCCGCGGCCTCCGAGCAGAGCCGCTCGAAGACCGTCAGGTCGAGGGCCTCGCCCGGGATGCGCAGCGCGTAGCCGTCGGCGACCGAGACCAGCAGCTCGGCGGGGCGGCGCACCTCCCGCCGGGGTTCGATGACGGAGCGCAGCCGGGAGACGTAGGTGCGGAGCGCGGCCACCGCCTGGGCCGGGGGCCGGTCGCCCCAGAGCGCGTCGACCAGGTCCTGCGTGGGGACCGGGCGTCCGGCGTGCAGGAGGAGGGTGGTCAGGACCGCCTGCTGCTGGGGGGAGCCGAGCGAGAGGGGCCGGCCGTCGACCCAGGCCTGGACCGGGCCGAGGACTTGGAAGCGCGGCGCAGGGTTCTGCGGCGTCTCCCGAAACTCCATGAAGTCCCCCGATGGCCTGTGGTGTCGATTCCGTGAAAGGGCGCTCGGCGGTCCGCCGTGGTGCTTCAGCTTAGGCGGACGTCCGACTCTGCCGGACGGTTCCGCCAGCCGCACGATGTTTATCGGACATTTAATCAACCCTACGATACTGTCCCCGCGCCTGCGCCAAACCGGCCGGGCTGACGACATTTGATGACCGAAAGGCGGCCGCCAATGGCCAACGACCAGAGCGAGACCCCGGTGCCGTCGACGCCCGAGAACGAGGCGAAGACCCCGGCCCCGGACGTCGCTGTGGAGGCCGGCCAGGCTGTCGAGGGCGCGGTCACCGCGGCCTCGAACCCGACCGAGTACACCGAGCCGAGTGCCGACCGGAAGAACGCGATCGAGAACGGCGTCTTCGGCGACGAGGCCGACCAGCTGGTGGAGCCCGCCAAGCCGGACACCGGCAAGCCGGGCGAGAAGTACGAGCCGGAGAGCATCGTCTTCGGCCACGCGTAGGCCGGGCCGGCCCGGTGCCCCCGTCGCCCCCGTCCGGGCGCGGGGGCACCGGCGGTTATGGGCACGCCAATTCCCCGTCGGTGTCAACCGGGTGGCCGAAACGTGCCCGCGGTGCACACATGGTGACCGGCGATATCCGTAACGTGCCCGACGGCGGGCGCGGGGCGTTCCGGAATTCCGGATTCACCCGGGGGTATTGCGGTGGTCGAAATGTTGCCGTTTGCCCGCGTTTTGCCGAAATTGCCGAGGAAGATCGTATTCGGCTGAATCACCGGCCCCCGGGGCGGGGGCGACCTGGTGCGGGTCGGCCGTCCATTCCCGGCCGCCGGGCTCGGGGCGCAGGTAGTGCTCGCCGCCGATGGTGTCCATGTAGATGCCGGTGCGTCCGGTCCTCCGGTCGAGGACGAGTTCACCCACGTGGGGCCGGTAGGCCGGGGCGTTGCGCTGTCGGGTGCTCACCGTGCTGCTCCTCGCTCTGGTCGGCGACTGGCCAGCATCTCTAGAGAAGCTAATATCTCTAGAGATGTCAACGGTCGTATCTCCTTACCGGCGGCCGCGGACGCCCCTACGATTTGTCCCAGGCAGAGGGAGCGGCGATGACCGGCAGCAGTGGCGACAGGCAGCCCAAGTACCAGCGGATCGCCGAAGCGCTGAAGACGGCCATCGACACCGGCCGGTACCGCGCGGGCGACCGCCTGCCCGGCGAGAACGACCTCATGGACGAGTACGGCGTGGCCCGGATGACCGCCCGCCAGGCGCTGGGCGTGCTGCAGAGCGAGGGCATCGCCGAGGCGCGCCGCGGCGCCGGGGTGTTCGTCCGCGACTTCCGCCCGCTGCGCCGGCGCGGCATCCAGCGGCTGGCGCAGGGGCAGTGGGGCTCCGGCCGGTCGATATGGTCGGCGGACATCGACAACCGCAGCCTGACGGTCGACCAGGTGTCCGTCACCGAGCGGGGCGCGCCCGAGCGCGTGGCCCGGGTGCTCGGGGTGGACCCGGGCGCCCCGATGTGCGTGCGGCACCGCCGCTTCGTCCTGGACGGCAAGCCGGTGCTGCTCTCGACCTCCTACCTGCCCGCCGTCCTGGTCGCGGGCACCGCCATCACCCGTGCGGACACCGGCCCCGGCGGCACCTACGCCCGGCTCGCCGAGATCGGCGCCAAGCCCGTGCACTTCCGCGAGGAGGTCCGCTCCCGGATGCCCAGCGGGGAGGAGGCCGCCCGCCTGGAACTGTCCGCCGGCACCCCGGTCATCCTGATCTGCCGCACCGCCTTCGCCGACGAGGGCCAGGTCGTCGAGCTCAACGAGATGATCCTGGACGCCGCCTCCTACGTCCTGGAGTACGACTTCGACGCCTGAGCGGCCGGGTCGGCACCTGCTACCGGTAGTGGTAGCGGGCCTTGAGGACCTTCACCTCCTTCTCGTCCGCCCGGTACACCAGTCGGTGCTCGTCGTCGATCCGGCGCGACCAGTAGCCGGCCAGGTCACCCTTCAGGGGCTCGGGCTTCCCGATGCCGTCGAAGGGATCCCGCTGGATCTCGCCGATCAGGCGGGTGATCCGCTGAGCCATCTTCCGGTTCGACCCGAGCCAGAACAGGAAGTCCTCCCAGCCGTCCGGGTCGAAGTGGACGCTCCTCACACCTCACCCGCCAACGCTTCCAGGTCCTCCATGGTCCTGGTGACGCCGGGGTCGCCCGCCTTGTCCCGGGCGACGGCCTCCATGAGCCGCTGCGCGTTGGCGGGGGAGCGCAGGAGGTAGATCGTCTCCTGCCAGGAGTCGTAGTCCTCGGCGGACATCAGGACGGCGTCCCCGCCCTTGGAGGTGATTCTTATCGGGGCGTGGTCGTCGTTGACCTTCTTGATCAACGGGAAGAGCTGAGTGCGGGCCTCGCTCGCGCTGATCGCCATGGCAGCCGTCCTCCACTGGGGTACCGGATATCCGTACCGTCATGGTACGAGTTCTCCGTACCGGATGCCATGGCGTTGGGCCGGACGAGGACCGCCCCGGGCGCGGGGCGGCCGGGGCGGTCAGGGGGCGTGCGGGGGGTCCCGCGTGCGGGGCTACTCCTTGGAGCGGACGCGCAGGCTGGTGATCAGCGGGCCCTCGGTGGTCTCGCGGAAGAAGTCGTTGCCCTTGTCGTCGACGACGATGAAGGCCGGGAAGTCCTCGACCTCGATGCGCCAGACCGCCTCCATGCCGAGCTCGGCGTACTCCAGCACCTCGACCTTCTTGATGCAGTCCTGGGCGAGACGGGCGGCCGGGCCGCCGATCGAGCCGAGGTAGAAGCCGCCGTGCGCGGCGCAGGCGTCGGTGACCTGCTTGCTGCGGTTGCCCTTGGCGAGCATGACCATCGAGCCGCCGGCCGCCTGGAACTGGTCGACGTAGGAGTCCATCCGGCCGGCCGTGGTCGGGCCGAAGGAGCCGGAGGCGAAACCCTCGGGGGTCTTGGCCGGGCCCGCGTAGTAGACCGGGTGGTCCTGGAGGTACTTGGGCATGCCCTCGCCGGCGTCCAGGCGCTCCTTGATCTTGGCGTGGGCGATGTCGCGGGCGACGACCAGGGTGCCGGTGAGCGAGAGCCGGGTCTTCACCGGGTACTTGGACAGCTCGGCGCGGATCGCGGACATCGGCTGGTTGAGGTCGACGCGCACCACGTCGTCGTCCAGGTGCTCGTCCGTGGTGTCCGGCAGGTACTTCGCCGGGTCGGTCTCCAGCTGCTCCAGGAACACGCCCTCGGCGGTGATCTTGCCGAGCGCCTGGCGGTCGGCGGAGCAGGAGACGGCCATCGCGACCGGCAGCGAGGCGCCGTGCCGCGGCAGGCGCACCACCCGCACGTCGTGGCAGAAGTACTTGCCGCCGAACTGGGCGCCGATGCCGATCTTCTGGGTCAGCTCGGTGACCTTGGCCTCCAGCTCCAGGTCGCGGAAGCCGTGGCCGGTCCGGGCGTTGCCCTCGGTCGGCAGGTTGTCCAGGTAGTGCGCCGAGGCGTACTTGGCGGTCTTCAGCGCGAACTCGGCGCTGGTGCCGCCGATCACGATCGCCAGGTGGTACGGCGGGCAGGCCGCGGTGCCCAGCGAGCGGATCTTCTGCTCCAGGAACGAGAGCATGCTCGCCTCGTTCAGGATGGCCTTGGTCTCCTGGTACAGGTACGACTTGTTGGCGGAGCCGCCGCCCTTGGCCATGAACAGGAACTTGTACGCGTCGCCGTCGGTGGCGTACAGCTCGATCTGGGCCGGCAGGTTGTTGCCGGTGTTCTTCTCGTCCCACATGGTCACCGGGGCCATCTGGGAGTAGCGCAGGTTGAGCTTGGTGTACGCGTCGTACACGCCGCGCGCGATGGCGGACTCGTCGCCGCCCTGGGTCAGCACGTTCTGGCCGCGCTTGCCCATGACGATCGCGGTGCCGGTGTCCTGGCACATCGGCAGGATGCCGCCGGCCGAGATGTTGACGTTCTTCAGCAGGTCGAGCGCGACGAAGCGGTCGTTCGGGCTCGCCTCCGGGTCGTCCAGGATGCGGCGCAGCTGGGCGAGGTGGGCGGGGCGCAGGTAGTGCGAGATGTCGTGCATCGCCTCGGCCGTCAGCAGCCGCAGCGCCTCGGGCTCGACCTGGAGGAAGGTGCGACCGCCGGCCTCGAAGGTGGAGACACCCTCGGAGGTGAGCTTGCGGTACGGGGTCGGGTCAGCGCCCAGGGGGAGCAGGTCGCTGTACTCGAAGTCTGGCGTGGGAGCCATGGGGGCGGTCCTTAGCTGTCCATTGGTCCGGCTGCGTCGGCGAAGCACCATCCAGGGTAGGACCCGCCGGAACCGGGCACGAGGACAGGGCAGCCTTGCGTGACCGGGCTCACTCGCGCAGGAGTGCGAGCGACTAGGCTGCCCCCGTGGACAACTCGCCGTCGCACGACGATTCGGGGCAGCCGCCGGTGCCGGCGCCCGTACCCATGACCAAACCCCAACTCAAGCCCGAGCCCGGGGCCGAGACCGCGCCGCGGCCGCACGCGCCGGTCGCGGAGGCCGAGCTGCGCGTCTCCGACGCGGACCGCGAGAAGGTCGCGGAGCTGCTGCGGGACGCCTACGCCGAGGGCCGGCTGGACGCGGACGAGCACGCGGAGCGGATCGAGGCGGCCTACGCCGCGAAGACCTTCGGGGACCTCGCGCCGCTGACCCGGGACCTCCCGGCCCGCCCGCTCTCCTTCGAGAAGCAGCCGCTGAACGCCCCGCAGGGGGCGCCGCAGCCGCCCGCGCGCCAGGAGTCCCCGACCATGGTGGCGATCTTCGGCGGCGCGTCCCGCAAGGGCCGCTGGCGGGTGGGCTCGCAGCTGAGCGCCTTCGCCGCCTTCGGCGGGGTGGAGATCGACCTGAGCGACGCGGTGTTCGAGTCTCCCGAGGTGGAGATCACGGTCATGGCGATGTTCGGCGGGGTCGAGATCCGGGTGCCGGAGAACGTCAGCCTGCAGGGCTCCGGCGTCGGCATCTTCGGCGGCTTCGACGTCCGGGAGCAGACCGCGGCGGACCCGTACGCTCCGGTTGTCCGGGTCAAGGGCCTTGCGCTCTTCGGCGGTTGCACCGCCAAGCCGAGCCGGGGCAAGAAGCTCAAGGAGTGGGTGCGCCGCCAACTCGGCGCCGACTGACCGTCGTTGACCTGCACTGCGCCCGGTCGGGAGTCAACTCCCGGTCGGGCGTTCGGCGTTGCGGCCAGTGCGCTCCGTAGTCGATTGCGTGCAGTGTGCATGAATCGCGGCCGGGCGGGGTAGTTCCTTCGGCACATCGCTTCTTGGACGGCTGCGCACCGGAGGCGGCCGAGCGGCCGTGCCGGGGATGGACAGCGGGGGCTCGCGGCCGGCGGGGGAGCGAGGGTTCCCCGTGTCCGAGAGCCTCGTCAGGAGTACGGCCGTGCTGCATCCGATCGAGTCCCGCACCACCTCGCCAGTCGCCGCTGCGCAGGTCCTGGAGCGCCGCACCGGCGTCCGGCCGCAGCCGCAGTCCCCGGGCGTCCCGGCGGGTTCCCCCGCGGGCGAGGACAACCCCTGGCACACCGGCGCCGCGTGTCGGCGGGACGAGGTGGGGCTGTTCTTCGCGCCCTCCAAGGAGCCGACGGCGGCCCGGCTGTCGCGCGAGGAGCAGGCCAAGCGGGTGTGCGCCCGCTGCCCGGTGCTGCTGGAGTGCCGCGAGCACGCGCTGGCCCAGCCGGAGCCGTACGGGGTCTGGGGCGGGCTGACGGCCGCCGAGCGGCGGGTGGTGCTGGCCCGGCGCCGCCGGCGGGACGCGGAGCTGCGCGAGGCGGCCCGGGTGACGGCGGCCGCGCGGCGCCGGATAGCCGGGTGACGGCGGGTCCGAGACCCGGGGGACGCGCCGCGGCCCCGGCGGAGGGGGATTCCGCCGGGGCCGCGAAGTGCGCTCGCGTGGAGCTCAGTTGGCGCGGTCGAAGTCGATCGCGCTGTACGCCCGCAGCTTCGAGAGCTTGTGGGTGGAGTTGATCTCGCGGATGGTGCCGCTCTTGGAGCGCATCACCAGCGAGCTGGTGGTGGCGGTCTCCGAGCGGTAGTGCACGCCGCGCAGCAGCTCGCCGTCGGTGATGCCGGTGGCGACGAAGAACACGTTCTCGCCGCTGACCAGGTCGTCGGTGGTGAGCACCCGGTCCAGGTCGTGGCCGGCGTCCAGGGCCTTCTGCCGCTCGGCGTCGTCCTTGGGCCACAGCCGGCCCTGGATCACGCCGCCCATGCACTTCATCGCGCAGGCCGCGATGATGCCCTCCGGGGTGCCGCCGACGCCCATCAGCAGGTCGACGCCGGTGCCCTCGCGGGCGGCCATGATGGCGCCGGCCACGTCGCCGTCCGAGATGAACTTGATCCGGGCGCCCGCCTCGCGGATCTCCCGGACCAGGCCGTCGTGGCGCGGGCGGTCGAGCACGACGACGGTGACGTCCTCGACGGCGCGGCCCTTGGCCTTGGCGACCCGGCGGATGTTGACCGCGGCCGGGGCGGTGATGTCGACGAAGTCGGCCGCCTCCGGGCCGGCCACCAGCTTGTCCATGTAGAACACGGCGCTGGGGTCGAACATGGTGCCGCGGTCGGCGACGGCCAGCACGGCCACCGCGTTGTTCATGCCCTTGGCGGTCAGCGTGGTGCCGTCCACCGGGTCGACCGCGACGTCGCACTCGGCGCCGGTGCCGTCGCCGACCCGCTCGCCGTTGTAGAGCATCGGGGCTTCGTCCTTCTCGCCCTCGCCGATGACGACGACGCCGTTCATCGAGACGGTCGAGACGAGGGTGCGCATCGCCTTCACGGCGGCACCGTCCGCGCCGTTCTTGTCGCCACGTCCGACCCACCGGCCGGCGGCCATCGCGGCCGCCTCGGTGACCCGGACGAGTTCGAGCGCGAGGTTCCGGTCCGGAGCCTCGGGCGCGACCTCCAGGGCACTGGGAAGGTGGTGCGGGTACTGCGTGGTCATCGTCGTTACCTCTCTGTACGCGACGGCCAGTGAGCGCCCGACTACTGCCAGGTCGAACGCCGTGGTGAGGGTCCTGCGATCGTATCTGCCCACGAGATGACTGTCTGTGGCGCGGGTCGCTGCCCCGGGGCGGAAACCACCGGTTCGTCCCGGTTCACCCGTACGTGGACACCCCTGGTGACCGCCCCGCTGTGTGGATGAGTCACCATGTGGGGGTGGCAGCAGACAGCAAGGGCATGAGGGGCCGGCAGACCGTACGGGACATGGTCCTGTCGATGCTGGCGGTCGGTTTCGTGGTCTGGATCGGGTACCTGTTCCTCCCGCACGACGCCAGCGGCGACCCGGTGCACGTGGTCGAGTACAAGGTCGCGGCGGCCTCGGCCAAGCGCGCCGCGCCGTACCCGCTGCTCTCCCCGGACGGGCTGCCGGACAAGTGGCGGGCCACCTCGGTCAGCTACCGGCCGGCCGACCAGAACAACGGCAAGGGCAACGCCTGGCACCTGGGCTTCGTGACCCCCTCCGGCCAGTACGCGGCGGTCGAGCAGAGCGACGTGCCGCGCGACTCCCTGGTGGCCGAGTACGTGACGGGCGCCAAGCCGGACGGCAGCTCCGAGGTGGCCGGCCGGGCCTGGGACCGGGTGCAGGGCGAGAAGGCCCGCGCGCTGGCCGTGCAGACCGGCCCCGGGACCGCCCTGCTCACCGGCACCGCCTCCTACGAGGAGCTGGCCGAGCTGGCGCAGGCGCTCAAGTAGGCCCGACCCGGGCTCCGCGGTACGCCGAAGCCCCGGCTCCCGCTCCGCAGCACGTCGAAGGGCCCCGCACCGGACGAACCGGTGCGGGGCCCTTCGGCGTGCGGGCCGATCAGACGGTGGTGACGACCTCGTCGTAGGCCAGGCGCGGCGAACGCGGGAACCAGGCGTCCGCGCCCGGCTTGCCGATGTTGACCACGGCCAGCACCGAGTGCTCGCCGTCGCCGAAGAACTCCTTGTTGATGCCCTCGGCGTCGAAGCCGGTCATCGGGCCGGCGGCCAGGCCGGCGGCGCGCACGCCGACGATGAAGTAGGCGGCCTGCAGGGCGCCGTTCAGGGTGGCGGACTGCTCGCGGACGCTGCGCTCCGAGAAGAACAGGTCCTTGGCCTGCGGGAAGTGCGGGAGCTGGGTCGGCAGCTCCTCGTGGAACTCGTTGTCCACGGCGAGGATGGCGACCAGCGGGGCGGCGGCGGTCTTGTCCTTGTTGCCGTCCGCCATCTGCCGGACGAGGCGCTCGCGGGCCTCGGCCGAGCGGACCAGGACGACGCGCAGCGGCTGCTGGTTGAAGGCGGTCGGGCCGAACTTCACCAGCTCGTAGATGGCCTGGACCTGCTCCTCGGACACCGGCTCGTCGGTGAAGGTGTTCGCGGTGCGGGCCTCACGGAACAGCAGGTCCTGAGCGGCGGCGTCGAGTACCAGGGCGTCGGTGGTCATGCTTGTGCACCTCATGCGGATAAGGAGATTCGTCGGTATGATCGGCCGCAGCCGGTCACTCTCACCAACATAGGTGAATCTTCAACGATTCCCCAAGCAATTGTGACCTGCCTCACTCCCCGCCCGGGTTCGCGCCCTCCTCGGCGGCCAGCGCGGCGTCCAGCCGGGCCCGGGCGCCGTCCAGCCAGCGCTGGCACACCTTCGCCAGCTGCTCGCCGCGCTCCCACAGGGCCAGCGACTCCTCCAGCGACGTCCCGCCGTTCTCCAGCTGCCGGACGACGTCCAGCAGCGCGTCCCGGGCGTGCTCGTACCCCAGCGCGTCGTCCGGGTTCGGTGCCGCCGCGTCCTGCTGCTCCTGCTGCTCTGCCATGCGTGCCAGCGTAGGGGCTCGGACCGACACTCCCCAGCCCCGGCGGGCGCCGGTTGCCCGCTCGCCGCGGCCGGCCGGCGACTACTCGGGCGCCACGGTGACGTCGAAGCCGCCGCCCGCCACCCGGGCGTGCAGCCCCTCGCCGGGCGCGACCTCCGCCGGGTCGGTCACCACCGTGCCGTCCGCCCGCTGGAGCACCGCGTAGCCGCGCTCCAGGGTGGCCGCCGGGGAGAGCGCCACCACCCGGGCCAGGGTGTGCCCCAGGTCGCTCTGGGCGTGGTCCAGCCGGTGCCGCAGGGTGCGCCGGGCCCGCTCCAGCAGGCCGTCCACCTCCTGCCCGCGCCCGTCCAGCATCCGGTGCGGGGCGGCCAGTGCCGGGCGGCTGCGCACCCCGTCCAGCCCGTGCTGCTCGCGCTCGACCCGGGCCAGCACGTGCCGGCGGGCGCGGTCGCGCAGCTGGCGGACCTTGGCCAGCTCCTCGCCGACGTCCGGAACCACCCGTTTGGCCGCGTCGGTGGGGGTGGAGGCGCGCAGGTCGGCCACGAAGTCCAGCAGCGGCTGGTCCGGCTCGTGCCCGATCGCGCTCACCACCGGCGTCCGGGCGGCCGCGACCAGCCGCACCAGGCCCTCGTCCGAGAACGGCAGCAGGTCCTCCACGCTGCCGCCGCCGCGGGCCACGACGATCACGTCCACCTCGGGGTGCTCGTCCAGCTCCCGAACGGCCGCGCTCACCCGCTCCACCGCGCTGACCCCCTGCACCGGCACGTTGCGCACCTCGAAGCGCACCGCCGGCCAGCGCCGCCGGGCGTTCTCCAGGACGTCCCGCTCGGCCGCCGAGCCGCGCCCGGTGACCAGCCCGACGCACTGCGGCAGGAACGGCAGCGGGCGCTTGCGCTCGGCCGCGAACAGGCCCTCCCCGGCGAGTCGCCGCTTCAGCTGCTCCAGCCGGGCCAGCAGCTCGCCGAGCCCCACCGGACGGATCTCCGAGGCGCGCATCGACAGCTGCCCGCGCGCCGCGTACCACTCCGGCTTGGCGTGCACGACGACCCGCGCGCCCTCCTGCACCACGTCCGCGACCTGGTCGAACACCGAGCGGAAGCAGGTCACCGTGAGCGACACGTCGGCCTGCGGGTCGCGCAGGGTCAGGAACACCACGCCCGCCCCGGGGCGGCGGCTGAGCTGGGTGATCTGCCCCTCCACCCAGACCGCGCCGAGCCGGTCGATCCAGCCGCCGATCAGCGCGGAGACCTTGCCGACCGGGAGCGGCGCTTCGGGGGAGCTGGTGTTGGCCATGCGTACGAGGCTAGCGGCGCGGGCCGACACGGCCGAGACCGCCGAGACCGTACGGCGGCTCACGGTGCACGACGGCTCACGGTCACGGCTTACGGCTCACGGCTCACGACGGCTCACGGCCGACGGCGCCCGCCGACCCGGCCGGGGCCGCCACGGGTGCCGCCGGTGCCGCGGGTGCCGCCCCGCCCGGCGGAGCCCTGGACGGCGAGCACCGCCAGCCCGACCGCCAGCCAGACCAGCCCGACCACCTGCGCGGTGGTCGAGGCCTCGTACACCACCGCCCCGATCACCGCGATCCCCAGCACCGGCACGACCACGTGCGGGAGCCACCGCCGCGAGCCGTGCCGCACCGCGTACCAGCCGACCACCGAGGCGTGCAGCAGCGCGAAGGCGGTCAGCGCGCCCACGTTCACCACCGAGGTGAGCTGGTCCAGCCCGTCGTCCCGGTCGGCCGCCCAGACCGCCGCCGCCAGCGTGATCACCGCGGCCGCCAGCAGCGCCCGGCGCGGCACCGCGCTGGCCGGGTCGACGGTGCCGAGCAGCCGCGGCAGCCGGCCGTCCCGGGCCATCGCGAAGACCAGTCGGCCGGCCGCCGCCTGCCCGGCCAGGGCCGCGAAGGCCGCGCCGATCGCCTTGCTGGCCGCGACCAGCACGTGCAGCCAGTGCCCGACGCCGCTCTCCACGGTGTCGTAGAAGGCCGAGCCCTGCGCCGCCGGGTCGGCGGCCAGCTGCTGCGGGCCCATCGGCTCCAGCAGCGCCGCCAGGTAGGTCTGGGCGACGAACAGCACCCCGGCCAGCACCAGGCACCGGAGCACCGCCCGGGCCACCGCCGCCGAGGCGCCGACGGCCTCCTCCACGAAGGTGGCGATCGCGTCGAAGCCCAGGTAGGAGAGCACCGCGACGGACACCGCCGAGATCACCGCGGTCAGCGAGAAGTCGCCGACGGCGGTGAACGGGGTGTCCCAGCCGCGCCGGGCGCCGTCCTGGGCCAGCGCCACCACGGCCGCGGCCACGAACACCGTCAGCACCGCGATCTCCATCGCGAGCACCGCGAAGCCGACCACCGCCGCCGTCCGCACCCCGACCAGGTTGAGTGCGGTGGTCACCGCCACCGCGAGCGCCGTCCAGACCCAGCGCGAGACGCCCGGCACCAGGGAGTTCAGCGCGATCCCGGAGAACAGGTAGGCCACCGCGGGGATCAGGAGGTAGTCCAGCATCGCCATCCAGCCGGCGATGAAGCCCGGGCCCTCGCCCAGCCCGGCCCGCGCGTAGGCGAACACCGAGCCGGTCTGCGGCACCGCGCGCACCATCTGGGCGTACGAGAGGGCGGTGAAGCCCATCGCCACCGTCGCGGCCAGGTACACGGTGGCGACGGCGCCGTGGCTCTTGGCGTCCAGCACGCCGAACACGCCGACCGGGGCCATCGGGGCGATGAACAGCAGTCCGTAGACCATCAGATCGCGGACGCCCAGGCTGCGGCGCAGGCCGCTCGGCGTCACCTGCTCGCTCACAGAGCTCATAGACACCACATTTTGAGCGCTGTTGACCGGGTTTGCAGGGAAAGTGTCCGGGGTCGGCGCGGCTTCCCGCCGGGTGGCCGGGACGGCGGGCGCAGGTCGCGGCCGCCCGTACGATGGAGCCATGTCCAAGACCGCGCAGCGCCGTGTCCTGCTCGCCGCCCCCCGGGGCTACTGCGCGGGAGTCGACCGCGCCGTGATCGCCGTGGAGAAGGCCCTGGAGCAGTACGGGGCGCCCATCTACGTCCGCAAGCAGATCGTCCACAACAAGTACGTGGTGCAGACCCTGGAGAAGAAGGGCGCGATCTTCGTCGACGAGACGGAGGAGGTGCCCGAGGGCTCGATCGTGGTCTTCTCCGCGCACGGCGTCGCCCCGTCCGTCCACGACGAGGCGCGGGCCGGCAAGCTCGCCACCGTCGACGCGACCTGCCCGCTGGTCACCAAGGTGCACAAGGAGGCCGTGCGCTTCGCCGACGAGGGCTACGACATCCTGCTGGTGGGCCACGAGGGCCACGAGGAGGTCATCGGCACCATGGGCGAGGCCCCGGACCGGATCCACCTGGTGGACGGCGCCGAGGACGTCGCCAACGTGCGGGTCCGGGACGAGTCCAAGGTGGTCTGGCTGTCCCAGACCACGCTGTCCGTGGACGAGACGATGGCCACCGTCGGCGAGCTCAAGAACCGCTTCCCGCAGCTGGTCAGCCCGCCCAGCGACGACATCTGCTACGCCACCCAGAACCGCCAGGTCGCGGTGAAGCAGCTGGCCCCGGAGACCGACCTGCTGATCGTGGTCGGCTCCAAGAACTCCTCCAACTCCGTCCGCCTGGTCGAGGTCGGCCTGGAGTACGGCGCCAAGGCCGCCCACCTGGTGGACTTCGCCGAGGAGATCCGCGAGGAGTGGCTGGAGGGCGTCACCACGGTCGGCCTGACCAGCGGCGCCTCGGTGCCGGAGGTCCTGGTCGACGGCGTGCTGGAGTTCCTGGC
Source organism: Kitasatospora sp. NPDC004799 (assembly GCF_040609095.1). Taxonomy (NCBI): domain Bacteria; kingdom Bacillati; phylum Actinomycetota; class Actinomycetes; order Kitasatosporales; family Streptomycetaceae; genus Kitasatospora; species Kitasatospora sp. NPDC004799. The sequence goes on along the minus strand of NZ_JBEXJK010000067.1, from coordinate 1,746 downwards.
CGCGCGCGGTTACGACACGGTCGAGACGGTCAAGACCGCCGAGGAGCACCTGACGTTCTCGCTGCCCAAGGAGCTGCGCCGGGACCTGCGCGCCGAGGCGGCGGGCAAGCTCTGAGCCGACCGGGCGAGCCCCGAGCCCGTCGGTGAAGGGCCGGTACCCCTGTGCGGGGTGCCGGCCCTTCCGCCGTCCACCGTTCCGCCGTCCACCGTTCCGCCGTCCACCGTTCCACCGTTCCGCCGTCCGCCGTCCGCCGTCCGCCGTCCGCCGTCCGCCGGCGGCTTCCCGCTGTGCGTGCCCGGGCGCGCTCTCGTAGCTTTGTGCACAGGCTGTGGACGATTCACCGGCCGCGGACCGGCCGGTCCGCGGCCGACGGCGGAGGGCGGACGGCATGACGGCGGTATTCGGCGTGGACATCGGCGGCTCGGGGATCAAGGGCGCGCCCGTCGACCTGGCCCGGGGCGTGCTCGCCGAGGAGCGCCACAAGGTACTCACCCCGCAGCCGTCCGCCCCCGAGGCCGTGGTCGCCGCCGTCTGCGAGGTGGTCCGCCACTTCGACCACCAGGGCCCGGTCGGGCTGACCTTCCCCGGTGTGGTGGTCGACGGCCGCACCAGGACGGCGGCCAACGTGGACAAGAACTGGATCGGGCTGGACGCGGCCGGCCTCTTCCGCCAGGCGCTGGGGATGCCCGCGACCGTCCTGAACGACGCGGACGCGGCCGGGCTGGCCGAGCTGACGCACGGGGCCGGGCGGGGCGAGTCGGGCGTGGTCCTGGTGCTCACCTTCGGCACCGGCATCGGCAGCGCCCTGTTCGTGGACGGCGTGCTGGTGCCCAACACCGAGCTGGGCCACCTGGAGCTGCGCGGCAAGGACGCCGAGCGCCGGGCCTCCTCGGCCGCCAAGGAGCGGCACGGGCTGAACTGGGAGCAGTGGGCCGGGCGGGTGGACGAGTACCTGGACCTGGTGGAGGGGCTGTTCTCGCCGCGACTGATCGTGATCGGCGGCGGGGTCAGCCGCAAGCACGAGAAGTTCCTGCCGCTGCTGAAGGAGCGCGGGGCGCGGGTGGTGCCGGCGGAGCTGCGCAACGACGCGGGCATCGTCGGAGCCGCCATGGCGGCGGCCAGGGCGGGGAGCTGAGGGGCGCTCCCGGGGAGGCGCCGCCGCACGCAGGAGCGGGGCGTCGGCGGGAGCGGCGTGTCAGCGGGTGCGGGGCGTCAGCGGGTGCGGTGGATCCGGCGCTGGGCGACGAACCGGGCCAGCACGATCAGCGCGGCCAGCCCGGTGCCGGAGAACAGCCAGCCGGCCCGCAGCGCCAGCCCGGTCGCCAGCGAGACCACCTGGGCGGTGACGCCCGGGGAGCTCACCGGTTCGAGCAGCAGCAGCGCGAGGGCGAAGGCGATCGGCCCGCTGATCGGTGCGGCCAGCAGGTCGGTGTAGCGGACCCGGACGGCCAGCTGGAAGCAGACCACCAGGTAGCCGAGGCCGAACAGCCAGCCCAGGCCGTCGAACAGCAGCCGGTCCACGCCCGCCACCGCGAGCGTCGCCAGGACGGCGACCACCCCGGTGCCGACGGCCGTCAGCCGGGTCGGCCGGCCGGTGCGCCGCCGCCCGTACAGCTGCTCGTCGCCGCGCCCGCGCCCGGGCAGCGGCAGGCGCAGCCGTAGCCGCAGTCGGGGGCCGGTCGGGTGAGCATCCGCTGGAACTCCGGGCCGGAGACCGGCGGGCCGGTCGGGGCCGCCGCCGCGCC
>NZ_JBEXJK010000066.1:0-27262 GCF_040609095.1 Kitasatospora sp. NPDC004799 | reverse complement strand
GGTCCTCCGGGGTCCGGCGCAGCGCCGCGTAGCCGGCGACCGGGATCTCGACGTGCCGGCGGACTTCCAGGAGGTCGCCGGCCGCGAAGTCGCCGGCCGTGACCCCGGTGGCCAGAGCACCGGTCCGACCCCAGAAGGAGCCGAGCAGTGAGCAGCACGCCCAGCCCGACCGCCACCGACGAGATCTCGTGGGTGCTGACCCCGCTGCTGGAGCTGCCGGGGGTGCTGCACGCGGTCGTCGCCACCGGGGACGGCCTGGTCGAGGGCGCCTCGGCCGGCCTGGAGCGCGCCTCGGCCGAGCGGGTCGCCGCGATGACCGCCACCGTGCACGCCGCCGCCCGGGCCTTCACCACCGCGTTCACCGACGCCGAGCGGCCCCGGCTGGCCCAGACCGTGGTGGAGTCGGACCTCGGCTACGCCATCGTGGTGCCCGCCGGGGAGAACACCTCGCTCGCCGTGTTCACCTCGCCGGACGCCCAACTCGGCAACGTGGCCTACCAGATGCAGCTGCAGGTCGCCGCCCTCGGTCGCGCGCTCGCGAGCCCGACCAGGCGGCAGGACGACGACGGCCGGTCATGACCGCCGTCCCCCGCAGGCGGATGGTGCCCGCCTACCTGGCCACCGGCGGCCGCAGCCGCCCCGGCACCAAGGGCTTCGAGCGGCTGACCGTGCTGTTCGCCGACCGCGCCGACCCGCCGGACGCGCTCGAACCCGAACACCGCCGGCTCTGGGAGCTGCTGCGCCCCGGCGCGCTGACCGTGGTGGAGGCCGCCGCACACCTGCGCCTGCCGGTCAGTGCCACCGTCTTCCTCGCGGCCGACCTGGTCGAGGCGGGCTGCCTGCACGCCCGCGCGCCGATCCCGCGCGCCCAGCAGACCGACCGCTCCATCGTCGAGAGGCTCCTCGTTGGACTCCGTGCGCTCCGGTGACCCGGCCGTCCGGCCGGACCCGGAAGACCAGACAGGCCGGCCCGGAGGGACGGAGCGGCCGGCCGGGGTGGGCTACCTGCCCGACCGGGACCAGACGCTGATGAAGCTGGTGGTGGCCGGCCCGTTCGGGGTCGGCAAGACCACCCTCATCCGCACCCTCTCGGAGATCGCCACCCTGCACACCGAGGAGGCGATGACCGAGACCGGCCGCCCGGTGGACGACCTGGCCGGCCTGCCCGAGAAGAGCACCACCACCGTCGCCGTCGACTTCGGCCGGCTCACCCTGCCCGGGAACGTGGTGCTCTACATGTTCGGCACCCCCGGCCAGCGCCGCTTCTTCCCGCTCTGGCAGGACATCGCCCGCGGCGCCGTGGGCGCGCTGGTGCTCGCCGACACCCGCCGGCTGGCCGACTCCTTCGAGATCATGGACATGGTCGAGGAGCAGGGCCTGCCGTACGCCGTCGCCGTCAACCGCTTCCCGGACGCGCCGGACCACCCGGTCGAGGTGCTGCGCACCCACCTGGACCTGCACGCCGCCACGCCGCTGCTGCTCTGCGACGCCCGGGAGCGCGACAGCAGCCTGGACGTGCTGATCGCGCTGGCCGAGCACGTCCTGGACGCCCTGCCCGCCGCCCCCGCCACCCCGGAGCAGCCGTGACCGTCGAGCCCCGCCCGACCCCGATCCACGGCCCGGCCTTCGCCGCCGACCCCCAGCCGGTCTACGAGCGGCTGCGGCGGCACGGTGCCGTCGCCCCGGTGGAGGTCGCGCCCGGCGTCGAGGCCCTGCTGGTCACCGACTACCAGGCCGCGCTGGACCTGCTGCGCGACACCGACACCTTCTCCAAGGACTCCCGGGCCTGGCAGCGGACCGTCGCGCCGGACTCCCCGCTGCTGCCGGTGCTCGGCTACCGCCCGACCGCGCTGTTCAGCGACGGCGAGACGCACGCGCGCTACCGGGCGGTGATCACCGACGCCCTCGCGCTGTTCGAGCCGCACCGGCTCCAGCGCCAGGTCGCGGGGACCGCGCACCGGCTGATCGACCGCTTCGCCGCCGTGGGGCACGCCGACCTGATCGCCGAGTACGCCCGCCAGCTGCCCGCCTTCGCGCTCACCACCTGGTTCGGCGTGCCGGAGGAGCAGCGCGTCGAGGTGGTGGCCGCGATCACCGGGCTGATCGAGTCCACCGCCAAGGCCGGCGCCTCGTACGGCAAGCTCCTGGAGGTGGTCACCGCGATGGTCGCCGAGCGCCGCGAGCGCCCCCGGCACGACCTCGCCTCCTGGTACGTCACCCACCCGGTCGGGCTGGACGACGACGAGGTGATCCGGCAGATCACCCTGACCCTGATCGCCGGGCACGAGCCGACCACCAACCTGATCGGCAACGCCCTGCTGCGGCTGCTCACCGACGCCCGCTACGCCGGCTCGCTGTTCGGCGGGGCGATGACGGCCCACCAGGCGATCGACGAGGTGCTCTGGCACGAGCCGCCGATGGCCAACCTCTCGGCCCACTACCCGCGGTACGACATCACCTTCCACGGCCGGGAGATCAAGGCCGGCACGCTGGTCCTGGTCTCGTACGCGGCCGCCAACTCCCAGGCCGCGCCGCCCACCGACGGCAGCGGGCTGCGCAGCGGCGAGAGCGCCCACCTGGCCTGGGCGGCGGGCCCGCACGCCTGCCCGGCCCGGGACCCGGCCCTGCTGATCGCGATCACCGCCATCGAGCAGCTGGGCAGCCGGCTCAGCGACCTCGAACTGTCCACCCCCGCCGAGGACCTGATCTGGCGCCCGGGCCCCTTCCACCGCGCCCTGACGCACCTCCCGGTCCGCTTCGCCCCGGTCGCCGGGTAGCGCGGGGCCCGGACGGCCCGAAGGCCCGGGTAGCGCGAAGGCCCGGACGCGGAGTCCGGGCCTTCACGCCGTCCGCCGTTACCCGGCCGGCCTGAGCGTCAGCGAGACGCTGTTGATGCAGTACCGCTGGTCGGTCGGCGTGCCGTAGCCCTCGCCCTCGAAGACGTGCCCGAGGTGCCCGCCGCAGCGGGCGCAGCGCACCTCGACCCGGCGCATGCCGAGCGAGGTGTCCTCGATGTACTGGACCCGGTCCCCGGCCAGCGGCGCGTAGTAGGACGGCCAGCCGCAGTGGCTGTCGAACTTGGTCTCGGAGCTGAACAGCTCCGATCCGCAGGCCCGGCAGGCGTAGACGCCGACCGTCTTGGTGTCGGTGTACTCACCGGTGAACGGGCGCTCGGTGCCCGCCTCGCGGAGCACGTGGTACTCCTCGGGGCTGAGCTGGGCGCGCCACTCGGCCTCGGTCTTCTCGATCTCGTAGCTCATCACGGCTCCCGGTCGCGGTGGACGTACGTCAGACGTTGGAAGCAACGTTCGCGAGGTGCTCCAGGATTTCCGGGCCCAGGTTGGTGACGTCGCCGGCGCCCATGGTGAGCAGCAGGTCTCCCGGGCGGGCGAGGCCGGCCAGCAGGGCGGGGGCGGCGGCGAAGGAGTGCTCGGCGGTGACCTCGGCGCCGGCCCGGCGGGCGGCGTCGATGATCAGTTCGCTGGTCACGCCGGGGATCGGGTCCTCGCGGGCCGGGTAGATGTCCAGCACCACCGAGGCGTCGGCCAGCGCCAGGGCCCGGCCCATCTCCTCGGAGAGCTGCTGGGTGCGGCTGAACAGGTGCGGCTGGAAGACCACCAGCACCCGGCCCCCGCCGGTCAGGCCCTCGCGGATCGCCTCCAGGTCGGCGGTCATCTCGGTGGGGTGGTGGGCGTAGGAGTCGATCACCTGGACCCCGCCGGCCTCGCCCTTGAGCTGCAGGCGGCGGCGCACGCCGGTGTAGGCGCCGAGCGCCTTGGCCAGGTCGGCGGCCGGGACGCCCAGCGCGACGCCGGCGGCCAGCGCGGCCACCGCGTTGTGGGCGTAGTGCCGGCCGGGCACCGAGACGGTGAAGGTCAGCTCGGCGCCGTCCAGCAGCACGGTGACCTCGCTGGTCATGCCGTGGGCGACCACCGACAGCACCCGCAGGTCGGCGTCCTCGGCGGCGCCGACCGTCACCACGTTCAGGTCCGCGCGGCCGGCCACCCGGGAGGTGAGCTCGCGGGCGCCCTCGTGGTCGGCCGAGACCACCAGGGTGCCGCCGGGGACGATCTTGCCGACGAAGGTCTCGAAGGACTCGTAGATCTCCTCGATCGAGGCGTAGTTGGCGTGGTGGTCCAGCTCCACGTTGAGCACGATCGCCACCTCGGGCGCGTACTTGTGGAAGCTGCGGTCGCTCTCGTCCGCCTCGGCGACGAAGATCCCGCCGGTGCCGTGGTGGGCGTTGGAGCCGGGCGCGTCGAGGTCGCCGCCGATCGCGTAGGACGGGTCCAGGCCCAGCTCGCCGAGGGCGACGGCGAGCATGCTGGTGGTGGTGGTCTTGCCGTGGGTGCCGGCCACCGCGAGCGCCCGGCGGCCGCCCATCAGCGCCGCCAGCGCGTCGGAGCGGTGCACCACCGGGATGCCGCGCTCGTGGGCGGCGACCAGCTCCGGGTTGTCGGCGCGGATCGCGCTGGAGACGACCACGCTGCTGGTGCCGTCCGGCACGTGCTCGGCGGCGTGGCCGACGTGCACGGTGGCGCCGAGGGCGCGCAGCGCGAGGACGGTCTCGGACTCCTTGGAGTCGCTGCCGGAGACGCTGGCGCCGCGTACGGCGAGGATCTTCGCCAGGCCGGACATCCCGGCGCCGCCGATGCCGATGAAGTGCGGGGCGTGCAGGTCGTGCGCGGCGTCGTTCAAGGCGTGGCTCCGTACGGGCGGGGGCAGACAGGTCGGGCGGACGGGACGGGAAGACGGAATCGTCCTCGCGGGCGGACCGCAAGGACGATTCTGCACCACCGGCGCGCCGGGCTAGGAGTCGCTGGCGAACAGCCGGAGCACCGGGACCCCCACCTTGTGCCGGGCCTGGGAGGCCCAGTCGCGGTGGAAGAACTCCTCCACGAAGTGCGGCGAGGTGAGCACCACCACCTCGTCCGCCCGCTGCTCCTCGACGACCGTGCGCAGCCGCTCCAGCGGCTTCTCCTCGACCAGCTCGCCCACCGCCTCGGCCCCCGCCGAGCGCAGGTGGCGCAGGCTGTGCTCCAGCGACTCGGTGGCCAGGGTCGGCGCGCTCTCGGACTCGTCGTGCTCGTGCACCACCTTGTCGAGGTGGCCGAGGGCGACGTCGTCGAGCGCCCGCAGCAGTTCGTCCTGCTTGCCGCGCGGCTGCATCAGGACGACGAAGGACACCTTCTCCTCGCCGTGGAGCGTGGTGACGAGCTCCACGTCCGCGTCGGAGAGCGCCTTTTCGATCATCAGTACCGTCTTGAACACGTGAGTCCCTTCCAGTGGCCGGCCCCCGGGCCCCGGCATCGCATAACGGGATCACGATCAGGGGGTCACGGGGTCATCCGAACCCGGGTGACGCAGGTAGCGGGTGAAGAGGAATCCTTTCTGCTCGATCAATGAGACCAGCCGCATCCGCTGGACGTCCGGCATCTCGGCGTCGTGCAGGATGCGCGGCGCGTCGCCGCCGGTGAGCAGCGGGGCCAGCGACAGGCACAGCTCGTCCAGCAGGCCGGCCGCCGTGAGCTGCGCCAGCAGGCGCGGGCCGCCCTCGGTCAGCAGGCGGGTCCAGCCCCGCTCGGCCAGGGCCGCCACACCCGCCCGCAGGTCCACCGAACCGGTGCCGGCGAGCACCAGGTCGGCCACCTCGGCGACCGCCCGGCGGCGCTCCGGGGAGGCGTCGGCGGTGGTGATCACCACCGTCCTGACCAGCGGTTCGGTGAACAGCGGCGCGGTCAGGTCCAGCTGCAGCGAGCGGCTCACCACGGCGATCGCCGGGGCGGGCGCCTGCCCCGCCGCCGCCCGGGCCGCCGCGAACTCCTTGCGCGCCCGGGCCGGCCGGTATCCCTCGGCGCGGACCGTCTCCGCGCCCACCAGTACCACGTCCGACAGCGCCCGCAGCACCCCGAAGATCCGCTTGTCGGCGTCCCCGGAGAGGCCCTCGGACAGGCCGTCCAGCCCGGCCCCGCCGTCCAGGCCGGACACCATGTTGGCGCGCAGCCAGGGACGCCCCTGATTCACCTGTTCGGGGTACGCGTAGACGGCGGCGAGCGATTCCAGTGCGGCCGGATCGGCGAGCCGCCCGCTCAGCGGGCTGATCAACTGTTGCATGTCCCCAGTCTTCCACCGCGGGGCCGCGGGTCGTTCGGACGGCGTACGGGGCAGGCGTACCCTCTACTGATGTGCCCGCTGCCTCCCACTCCGCAACCGCGACCGAGCCGATAGCCGCCGCACCCGTGTCCGGCTCGCCGATCGCGCTCACCGACCGCCGTCCCGTCGTGCCCGCCGAGCGGCTGGTCGCCGAGATGGTCCCGCCGCCCCGGTTCGCCGACGTGAGCTTCGGGACGTACATCCCGGACGGGACCCAGCCGAGCCAGTACGAGGCCGTCCAGGTCCTGGAGCAGTTCGCGGGCACCCTCGGCAGGGGAAACGGTTCCGCGCCCAAGCGCGGCTGGTTCCGCCGCTCCGCGCCCGCGCCCACCGGCCCGGCCGGGGTCTACCTCGATGGCGGCTACGGCGTCGGCAAGACCCACCTGCTGGCCTCGCTCTGGCACGCCGCCCCCGGCCCCAAGGCCTTCGGCACCTTCGTCGAGCTGACCAACCTGGTCGGCGCGCTCGGCTTCCAGCAGGCCGTGCGGACCCTCTCCGGGCACACGCTGCTCTGCATCGACGAGTTCGAGCTGGACGACCCGGGCGACACCGTGCTGGTCTCCACGCTGCTCGGCCGACTGGTGGAGAACGGCGTGAAGCTGTGCGCCACCTCGAACACCCTGCCGGAGAAGCTCGGCGAGGGCCGCTTCGCCGCCGCCGACTTCCTGCGCGAGATCCAGGGCCTGTCCGCGCACTTCCGCCCGATGCGGATCGACGGCCAGGACTACCGCCACCGCGGCCTGCCGGACGCCCCGCCGCCGTACACCGACGAGGCCGTCGCCGCGGCCGCCGCCCGCACCCCCGGCGCCTCGCTGGACGACTTCGACGCCCTGCTCGCCCACCTCTCCGCCGTCCACCCCAGCCGCTACGGCGCGCTGCTGGACGACGTCACCGCGGTCTGCCTGCGCGGCGTCAAGCAGGTCGACGACCAGTCCACCGCGCTGCGCCTGGTCGTCCTGGCCGACCGGATGTACGACCGCGAGCTCCCCATCACCGCCTCCGGCCTCCCCTTCGACCAGGTCTTCCCCGAGGACATGCTCCGCGGCGGCTACCGCAAGAAGTACCTGCGCGCCATCTCCCGCCTCGTCGCCCTCGCCCGCGACAGCGCCAAGGCCTGATTCGTGACCTCCCCCCTCGCTCGGCCGTTGTTCCGGTTGCCGAGCGAGGGGGAGAGGCGTGACCGGTGAGGAACCCCGGCGGACGGGCTACGCGATCGAGATCGAGCCCGAGGTGCGGGTCTGGCTCCAGAACTGCCCGGTCGCGGAGTACCGTGCGGCCGAGCGGGCCGCCGACCGGCTCGCCGAGGACGGTGAGACGCTGCCGTTCCCGCTGTCGAGCCACCTGGGCGGGCCGCTGCGGGAGCTGCGGATCGGGCCCATGCGCATCACGTACTGGCTCGCACCGGGCCGGAGGGCTGTGCTGCTGACGGTCTTCCGCAAGACTAGGAACCGTGAGACCGATCAGGTCGAACGGGCGCGCCGCGCTCAGAAGGTCTGCGAGGGGGAGCACCTGCCCGCCGCCGATCACGAGATCTACGACCGGGAGGAGCTGCGATGAGCAGCGGCTACCACACCCGCTGGGTCGTGCCGCCGGAGCACCGCGAGAGCGAGGAGTACCGGGCGGCCGGGCGGCGGATGGCGCTGGCCGAGGCCGTGTACGCCCGCCGGTCCGCGCTCGGCTGGTCCCTCGCCGAACTCGCCGCGCGGGCCGGGCTGGACGAGGCGACGGTCGAGAGCATCGAGGAGAGCGGGGTCGATCCGACCCTGCCGCTGATCGAGCGCTTGGCCGCCGCCTTCGACTCCGTCGTGCGGATCGACCCCACCCGGGAGCCGGCGATGAGCTTCGAGGCGCACGCGGCCTGACCGAAGGCGGCCCGCTTGTCAGTGGTGGGTCGTACCGTTGAGTGGTGCGTCCCATCACGAGTATTGAGCGGTCCGTGGCGCCCTTCGAGGTCGTCAGTCCCTTCCAGCCGAACGGCGACCAGCCGGCGGCGATCGCCGAGCTGGAGCGGCGGATCAGGGGAGGGGAGAAGGACGTCGTGCTGCTCGGTGCCACCGGTACCGGCAAGTCGGCCACCACGGCCTGGATGATCGAGAAGCTGCAGCGCCCCACCCTGGTGATGGCGCCGAACAAGACGCTGGCCGCGCAGCTGGCCAACGAGTTCCGCGAGCTGCTGCCGAACAACGCGGTCGAGTACTTCGTCTCGTACTACGACTACTACCAGCCCGAGGCGTACGTCCCGCAGACGGACACCTACATCGAGAAGGACTCCTCGATCAACGAGGAGGTCGAGCGGCTGCGCCACTCGGCGACCAACTCGCTGCTCACCCGCCGGGACGTGGTCGTGGTCGCCTCGGTCTCCTGCATCTACGGCCTCGGCACCCCGCAGGAGTACGTGGACCGGATGGTCCCGCTCAAGGTCGGCCAGGAGATCGACCGGGACGACCTGCTGCGCCGCTTCGTCGACATCCAGTACGCCCGCAACGACGTGGCCTTCACCCGCGGCACCTTCCGGGTCCGCGGCGACACCATCGAGATCTTCCCGGTGTACGAGGAGCTCGCCGTCCGGATCGAGATGTTCGGCGACGAGATCGAGGCGCTGTACACCCTGCACCCGCTCACCGGGGAGATCATCAGCCAGGACGACTCGGTCTACGTCTTCCCCGCTTCGCACTACGTGGCCGGCCCCGAGCGCATGGAGCGCGCGATCACCGGCATCGAGACGGAGCTGGCGCAGACGCTGGCCCGGCTGGAGAAGCAGGGCAAGCTGCTGGAGGCCCAGCGGCTGCGGATGCGCACCACCTACGACATCGAGATGCTGCGCCAGATCGGCACCTGCTCGGGCGTCGAGAACTACTCGATGCACTTCGACGGCCGCGAGCCCGGCTCCCCGCCGAACACCCTGCTCGACTACTTCCCGGAGGACTTCCTCCTGGTCATCGACGAGTCGCACGTCACCGTCCCGCAGATCGGCGCGATGTACGAGGGCGACGCCTCGCGCAAGCGCACCCTGGTCGAGCACGGCTTCCGGCTGCCCTCCGCGATGGACAACCGCCCGCTGAAGTGGGAGGAGTTCCTGGAGCGGATCGGCCAGACCGTCTACCTGTCGGCGACGCCCGGCCCGTACGAACTCTCGCGCGGCGACGGCCAGGTCGAGCAGATCATCCGCCCGACCGGCCTGATCGACCCCGAGGTGATCGTCAAGCCGACCGAGGGCCAGATCGACGACCTGGTGCACGAGGTCCGCAAGCGGGTCGAGCGGGACGAGCGGGTGCTGGTCACCACGCTGACCAAGAAGATGGCCGAGGACCTCACCGACTACATGCTCGGCCTGGACATCCGGGTCCGGTACCTGCACAGCGACGTGGACACCCTGCGCCGGGTGGAGCTGCTGCGCGAGCTGCGGGCGGGCCGGTACGACGTGCTGGTCGGCATCAACCTGCTGCGCGAGGGCCTGGACCTGCCCGAGGTCTCGCTGGTGGCGATCCTGGACGCGGACAAGGAGGGCTTCCTGCGCTCCGGCACCTCGCTGATCCAGACGATCGGCCGCGCCGCCCGCAACGTCTCCGGCCAGGTCCACATGTACGCGGACAAGATCACCCCCGCGATGGAGAAGGCCATCGACGAGACCAACCGCCGCCGGGCCGTGCAGCAGGCCTACAACAAGGAGCACGGGATCGACCCGCAGCCGCTGCGCAAGAAGATCGGCGACATCCTGGACACCCTCGCCCGCGAGGACGTGGACACCGACGAGCTGCTCTCCACCGGCTACCGCAACCAGGGCAAGGGCAAGGCCCCGGTGCCGTCGCTGGGCGCCGAGCGCAAGCCGGCCAAGTCCCTGCCGGCCGCCGAACTGGCGGACCTGATCCAGGAGATGACCGACCGGATGCACACCGCCGCCGCCGACCTCCAGTTCGAGGTCGCGGCCCGGCTGCGCGACGAGGTCAAGGAGCTGAAGAAGGAGCTGCGGCAGATGCGCGAGGCCGGGGTGGCCTGACGGAACGGGAGGGGCGCACCCGCGCGGCGACCGGTGCTGGCCGGAATGGCACCGGTCAAGACCGCGGGTGTCTCAGCCTTGCCACAAACGGGGAAACCCTGAGGAGGCCGGGGTGCCGCAGGCCCTAGGCTGGCCTGCGGCATCGTGCCCTCGGGACGGGGTGGCGGGCCGTACGCAGAGGGGGCCTCAGCCGGGGGACGGCGACGGGGTGTTCCACCGTGGAGCCGTGCGGGTGTTGGACCGCGCGGCCGGCAGAGAGGACAACGTCGTGTCGGTGAACCTGGCCAAGGGGCAGCGGGTCAGCCTCCAGAAGGGGAAGGGCGGCGCCCTGACCGTGGTCCGGATGGGCCTCGGCTGGCAGGCCGCCCCCAAGCGCGGGCTGTTCGGCAGCCGCACCCGGAAGATCGACCTGGACGCCTCGGCGCTGCTGTACGCCGAGAAGACCCCGTCCGACGTGGTGTTCTTCCTGCACCTGGAGAGCGACGACGGCTCCGTCCGGCACACCGGCGACAACCTGGAGGGCGGTTCCGGGGCCGAGGACGACGAGTCGATCCTGGTCGATCTGGCGCACGTGCCCGTGCACATCACCCAGGTGGTGTTCACGGTGAGCTCGTACACCGGGCAGACCTTCGCCGAGGTGCAGCGGGCGCACTGCCGGCTGCTGGACGAGACCACCGGGCAGGAGCTGGCCCGGTACGAGCTGGCCGGCGGCGGGCCGCACACCGGGCAGATCATGGCCAAGGTGGTCCGGGACGGCAACGGCGGCTGGGAGATGCAGGCCATCGGCGCGCCGGCCAAGGGGCGCACCTTCCAGGACCTGCTGCCGGCGATCGACCCGTTCCTGTAGCCGCGGCGGGCGCCGGGGCCCGGCGGGCCGCGACCGGCGGTCTTTACCTTCTTTACCTTTCCTTGGACCACCTGTTACTCTCGTTGGCAGCGGAGGGGAGTATTCCTCGACAGCCGACCCCGTCATCACGGGTGCCCGTCGCGGCACCCCGGGGCGCTGGCCCGATGGGCGGAAGAGACCTCCGGCAGTGACGATGACTGTCTCGCCTACCTGCCGGAGGAGCAGTAGTGGACGTTTCCGTGACCATGTGGGTTTCCACGATCCTGGTGCTGATCGCACTGATCGTGGCGGACTTCTTCATCGGGGGGCGCAAGCCGCACGAGGTCTCGATCAAGGAGGCCGGGATCTGGACGGCCGTCTGGGTCGCCCTGGCGGCGCTCTTCGGCGGCTTCCTCTGGTGGCACTCCGGCGGGCAGCCGGCGGGCGAGTTCTTCGCCGGCTACATCACCGAGAAGTCGCTCAGCGTCGACAACCTCTTCGTGTTCATCCTGATCATGGGCAAGTTCGCGGTGCCCAGGATCTACCAGCAGCGCGTGCTGATGTTCGGTGTGATCATCGCGCTGGTGCTCCGGGCGGTGTTCATCGCCGGCGGCGCCGCGCTGGTCTCCGAGTTCTCCTGGGTGTTCTTCATCTTCGGCGCCTTCCTGGTCTGGACGGCCTGGAAGCTGATCAAGGAGGCCCGCGCCGAGGAGGAGGGCGAGGAGGAGTTCGAGGAGAACCGCGTCCTCAAGGCGATCACCCGGCGCTTCCCGGCCACCGAGGACTACCGCGGCACCAAGCTGTTCGTCCGGGAGAACGGCCGCCGGCTGATCACCCCGATGCTGGTCGTCATGCTGGCGATCGGCACCACCGACGTGCTGTTCGCGCTGGACTCGATCCCGGCCATCTTCGGCCTGACCCAGGACCCGTACATCGTCTTCACCGCCAACGCCTTCGCCCTGATGGGGCTGCGCCAGCTGTACTTCCTGATCGGCGGACTGCTGAAGAAGCTGGTCCACCTGTCGTACGGCCTGTCGGTGATCCTCGGCTTCATCGGCGTGAAGCTGGTGCTGCACGCCGCGCACGAGGCGGGTGCGGCGTGGGCGCCGGAGATCGGCATCCCGTTCTCGCTGGGCTTCATCGTGGTGGTCCTGGCGATCACCACCTTCACCAGCCTGCGGGCCTCGAAGAAGGCCGAGCGGGCCGAGCGGGCCGAGCGCGAGAAGCTCGACCCCTTCCCCCCCTGGGCCCCACCCCCGCCCCCCCCACCCCCCCCCCCGGTCGCGGGGGCCTCGGCCGTCCGGCGGGGCGGCCTACCAGCCGCGCTCGCGCCACTCCTCCAGGTGCGGGCGCTCGGCGCCGAGGGTGGTGTCGTTGCCATGGCCGGGGTAGACCCAGGCCTCGTCCGGCAGGACGTCGAAGATCTTCTCGGTGACGTCCCGGTAGAGGGTCCGGAAGGCCTCCGGGTCCCCCCAGGTGTTGCCCACGCCGCCCGGGAACAGGCAGTCGCCGGTGAACACGTGCGGGTGCCCCTGGGGGTCGTCGTAGACCAGCACGATCGCGCCGGGGGTGTGGCCGACCAGGTGGCGGACGGTGAGCTCCACCTCGCCGACCCGCAGCGTGTCGCCGTCCGCGAGCAGCAGCTCGGTGGGGACGTCGATGCCCTCGGCGTCGTACTGGCCGGCGGCCGTGCGGGCGCCGGTGGTGGCGACCACCTCGGCCAGCGCCCCCCAGTGGTCGTGGTGCCGGTGGGTGGTGACCACGGTGCCCAGCTCGTCGCCGACGGTCTCCAGCAGCACCGGCGCGTCCGCGGCGGCGTCGATCAGCAGCTGTTCGTCGGTGGCCCGGCAGCGCAGCAGGTAGGCGTTGTTGTCGTACGGGCCGACGGCCACCTTGGTGATGATCAGGTGGGCCAGTTCCCGCACGTCCGGCGCTCCGCCGACCTTGACCGCTCCGTGGTACGTCATCCGTCCGCTCCTCGTCGTGTGGATCTCCCTGGCATCATCCTCGCGCCGTCAGCCCATCGGGGGAAGCTGGGGGAGGGCGGTGTCGGGGGAGCGGCGCAGGCCGTCCCCGGCGGAGCGGCCGGAGAGCCAGGCGGTGAGGGCGCGGACCGGGCCCTCGACGGTCAGGGCCGGCTCGCCGGTGCCGATCGCGGCGCGTTCGCCGGTGTCCTCGGCGACCAGCTCGACGGCGGGCAGGCCGGCCGCGCCGGCCAGCTTGGCGGCGAGCTTGCGGAACTCGGCCGCCGCGAAGTCCGCCGACCAGTGCTCGGGGGTGTACCCGGCACCGAGGTCGACGTGGTGGTACTCCAGCTCCAGCAGGCGCTTGTGCGGGATCTCGTGGGCCGGGAAGACGTAGCCGGTGCGGTGCCGGACGGGCGCCGCCCAGGCCTCGGAGGTCATCAGCGCGGCGGCCCGCGCGAAGCGCTCGTGGGACTCGCGCAGGTCGGCGAGCTGGACGGCCGGCGGCCGGGGCGCGTCGCGCTCGATCTCCTGGTCGCGGGCCTCGCCGCTCGCGTACTGCGGGACGTCGGTGCCGGTGCGGGCGCCGGTGAGCAGGTTGACCAGGGAGTCGGCGTTGCGGGCCAGGTGGGCCAGCACGTGGCCCTTCGTCCAGTCGGGGAGGGCGGACGGCTCGGCGGCGGCGTCGGGCTTCAGCTCGGCCACGGTGTCCAGCAGGCGCCGGGTGCCCTCCTCGACCTGGCTCAGCCAGGAGGCGGCGGCGGACAGCGGGTCGGTCGGCTGCGAGTCGGTCATCGAATCTGCCTTCTGTGCGAGACGGCGCGTTGCCCACCGGGGGCTTCGCTCGTTGACCAGCCGACGCTACCGCCGAATCCGGCCCCTGAGCAGGGCCTTTTTCGGTCCGGGTACGGACGGTCCCGGAGCGGTCCTCACTCGTTCGGGTGGTCCCGGCTGGACAAGGTCGATATTCGAACGTCTGAGCTATAGGCTGGCTGCCGCATCCTGGAAGAAGCAGCACATCCCAACGCAAGTCCTCTCGCCCCGGAGAAAGGCGCCAGAAGCAGTGGCCGACCGCCTCATCGTCCGCGGTGCTCGCGAGCACAACCTCAAGAACGTCTCGCTCGACCTGCCCCGCGACTCCCTCATCGTCTTCACGGGCCTCTCCGGCTCCGGCAAGTCCTCGCTCGCCTTCGACACGATCTTCGCCGAGGGCCAGCGCCGCTACGTCGAGTCGCTGTCCTCCTACGCCCGTCAGTTCCTCGGGCAGATGGACAAGCCCGACGTGGACTTCATCGAGGGCCTCTCCCCGGCCGTCTCGATCGACCAGAAGTCCACCAACCGCAACCCCCGTTCGACCGTCGGCACGATCACCGAGGTCTACGACTACCTGCGCCTGCTGTTCGCCCGGATCGGCAAGCCGCACTGCCCGCACTGCGGCCGCCCGATCGCCAAGCAGTCGCCGCAGGCGGTCGTGGACAAGGTGCTGGAGCTCGCCGAGGGCACCCGCTTCCAGGTGCTGAGCCCGGTGGTGCGCGAGCGCAAGGGCGAGTTCGTCGACCTGTTCGCCGACCTCCAGTCCAAGGGCTACTCCCGCGCCCGCGTCGACGGCGAGACGATCCAGCTCGCCGAGCCGCCGAAGCTCAAGAAGCAGGAGAAGCACACCGTCGAGGTGGTGATCGACCGCCTGACCGTCAAGGACAGCGCCAAGCGGCGGCTCACCGACTCGGTGGAGACGGCCCTGCGGCTGTCCGGCGGCATGGTCGTGCTCGACTTCGTCGACCTCCCCGAGGACGACCCGGAGCGCGAGCGGATGTACTCCGAGCACCTCTACTGCCCGTACGACGACGTGTCGTTCGAGGAGCTGGAGCCGCGCTCGTTCTCCTTCAACTCGCCGTTCGGCGCCTGCCCGGACTGCTCCGGCCTGGGCAACCGGATGGAGGTCGACCCGGAGCTGGTCGTCCCGGACGTCGAGCGCTCGCTGGACGAGGGCGCGATCCACCCGTGGTCGGCCGGGCACGCCAAGGAGTACTTCCAGCGCCTGATCGACGCGCTGGCCGAGGAGCTCGGCTTCCGCACCGACATCCCCTGGGCCGGGCTGCCCGCCCGGGCCAAGAAGGCGCTGCTGTACGGGCACAAGCACCAGGTGCAGGTCCGCTACCGCAACCGCTTCGGCCGGGAGCGCTCGTACTCCACCGGCTTCGAGGGCGCGATCCCGTTCATCCAGCGCCGGCACACCGAGGCGGAGAGCGACAGCAGCCGCGAGCGCTTCGAGGGCTACATGCGCGAGGTGCCCTGCCCGACCTGCCAGGGCACCCGGCTCAAGCCGGTGGTGCTGGCGGTCACCGTCGAGGGCAGGTCGATCGCCGAGGTCTCCTCGATGTCGATCAGCGACTGCTCCGAGTTCCTGGGCGCGATGAAGCTCAACGCCCGGGACAAGCAGATCGCCGAGCGGGTGCTCAAGGAGGTCAACGAGCGGCTGCGCTTCCTGGTCGACGTCGGCCTGGACTACCTCTCGCTCGACCGCGCGGCCGGCACCCTGTCCGGCGGCGAGGCCCAGCGCATCCGGCTGGCCACCCAGATCGGCTCCGGCCTGGTCGGCGTGCTGTACGTGCTGGACGAGCCGTCCATCGGCCTGCACCAGCGGGACAACCACCGGCTGATCGAGACGCTGGTGCGGCTGCGCGACATCGGCAACACCCTGATCGTCGTCGAGCACGACGAGGACACCATCAAGACCGCGGACTGGGTGGTCGACATCGGCCCGGGCGCCGGCGAGCACGGCGGCAAGGTGGTGCACTCCGGCTCGCTGAAGCAGCTGCTCGGCAACAAGGAGTCGCTGACCGGCCAGTACCTCTCCGGCAAGCGCTCCATCCCGATCCCGGCCACCCGCCGCGAGCGGGACCGGAAGCGCCAGCTGACCGTCCACGGCGCCCGCGAGCACAACCTCAAGGACGTCACGGTCGGCTTCCCGCTCGGCACCTTCACGGCGATCACCGGCGTCTCCGGCTCCGGCAAGTCGACGCTGGTCAACGACATCCTGTACACCCACCTCGCCCGGGAGCTGAACGGCGCCCGCAGCGTGCCCGGCCGGCACACCCGGATCACCGGCACCGACCAGGTGGACAAGGTGGTCCACGTCGACCAGTCGCCGATCGGCCGCACCCCGCGCTCCAACCCGGCCACCTACACCGGGGTCTTCGACCACGTCCGCCGGCTCTTCGCGGAGACCCAGGAGGCCAAGGTCCGCGGCTACCTGCCCGGCCGGTTCTCCTTCAACGTCAAGGGCGGCCGCTGCGAGAACTGCTCCGGCGACGGCACCATCAAGATCGAGATGAACTTCCTGCCGGACGTCTACGTGCCGTGCGAGGTCTGCCACGGCGCCCGGTACAACCGGGAGACGCTGGAGGTCCACTACAAGGGCAAGTCCATCGCCGAGGTGCTGGACATGCCGATCGAGGAGGCGCTGGACTTCTTCGAGGCCGTCCCGGCGATCGCCCGCCACCTGCGGACGCTCAACGACGTCGGCCTCGGCTACGTCCGGCTCGGCCAGTCCGCGCCCACCCTCTCCGGCGGCGAGGCGCAGCGCGTCAAGCTCGCCTCGGAGCTCCAGAAGCGCTCCACCGGGCGGACGGTCTACGTGCTGGACGAGCCCACCACCGGCCTGCACTTCGAGGACATCAGCAAGCTGATCAAGGTGCTCAGCGGGCTGGTGGACAAGGGCAACACGGTGATCGTCATCGAGCACAACCTCGATGTGATCAAGACCGCCGACTGGATCGTCGACATGGGCCCCGAGGGCGGCTCCGGCGGCGGCACCGTGGTCGCCGAGGGCACCCCGGAGCAGATCGCCGCCGTCCCGGAGAGCCACACCGGCAAGTTCCTGCGGGACATCCTGCCGGCCGGCTTCGCGGACGCCCCGGCCGCCGCCCCGGCGAAGAAGGCGCCGCGCAAGCGCGCGGCCGCCGCCAAGAAGTAGTCCCGCCCGCCCGCTGCGCCGCCCCCGCACCGCCCGTACCGTCCGGGTGGCCCGGGAGCGGCGCAGTGGCGCGGCATAGACTTCCGTGGTCCCCAGCAGCCCCAGCAGCAACCGTAGGAGCACCCCGATGTCCGAGGCCCCCGAGACCGGCCCCACCGCCTCCCGCCGCACCCTGCTCTGCGGCGCCGCGGCCGTCCTGGCGGCCGGCGGCACCGTGGCGGTCACCGGGTGCGGCTCCTCCTCGTCCTCCTCCGACAAGGGCGCCCTCAAGGCCCCGGTCGACCTCGGCCCGGCCTCGGCCGTGCCGGAGGGCGGCGGCAAGGTCTTCCGCGAGCAGAAGATCGTGGTGACCCAGCCCACCGCCGGCCAGTACAAGGCGTTCAACGCCCGGTGCACCCACGCCGGCTGCCTCGTGGACCAGGTGAAGAACGACCAGATCCACTGCCCCTGCCACGGCAGCCGGTTCGGCGCCGCCGACGGCGCCGTGCAGGACGGCCCGGCCTCCTCCCCGCTGCCCGCCTACACCGTCACGGTCGAGGGCGGCAACCTCAAGGTGACCCCGAGCTGACCCAGTTGACCGCCTCCCGACCGCCACGGTCCCCCCTCGCGATCCCCGCCCCGCGGCCCCGTCCCCACTCGGTACGGTGGACCCATGGCTGACCCGAGCACCTACCGCCCCGCGCCCGGTGCGATCCCGACCTCCCCCGGCGTCTACCGGTTCCGCGACGCCCACGGCCGGGTCATCTACGTCGGCAAGGCCAAGAGCCTGCGGCCGCGGCTGTCGTCCTACTTCCAGGACCTGGCCGGGCTGCACCCGCGCACCGCGACCATGGTCACCACCGCCGCCTCGGTGGAGTGGACCGTGGTCGGCACCGAGGTCGAGGCGCTCCAGCTGGAGTACTCCTGGATCAAGGAGTTCGACCCGCGGTTCAACGTCAAGTACCGCGACGACAAGAGCTATCCGGAACTCGCCGTCACGCTGAACGAGGAGTACCCGCGGGTCCAGGTGATGCGCGGGGCGCACAAGAAGGGCGTGCGCTACTTCGGCCCGTACGGGCACGCCTGGGCGATCCGCGAGACGGTCGACCTGCTGCTGCGCGTCTTCCCCGTCCGCACCTGCTCCAACGGCGTCTTCAAGCGCGCCCGCCAGGTCGGCCGGCCCTGCCTGCTCGGCTACATCGGCAAGTGCGCCGCGCCCTGCGTCGGCAAGGTCTCCGCGGCCGAACACCGGGAGCTGGCCGAGGACTTCTGCGACTTCATGGCCGGGCGCACCGGCAACTACCTGCGCCGGCTGGAAGAGCAGATGCAGGAGGCCGCGGCCGAGCTGGAGTACGAGAAGGCGGCCCGGCTGCGGGACGACATCGGCGCCCTCAAGCGCGCGATGGAGAAGAACGCCATCGTGCTCGCCGACGCCACCGACGCCGACCTGCTGGCCCTCGCCGAGGACGAACTCGAGGCCGCGGTGCAGATCTTCCACGTCCGCGGCGGCCGGGTCCGCGGCCAGCGCGGCTGGGTCACCGACAAGGTCGAGGACGTCGACACCGCCGGCCTGGTCGAGCACGCCCTCCAGCAGCTCTACGGCGGCGGCGAGTCCGTCCCCCGCGAGGTGCTCGTCCCCGCCCTGCCCGAGCCGGTGGAGCCGGTCCGCGAGTGGCTGAGCGGCCTGCGCGGCAGCCAGGTTGACCTGCGCATCCCGCAGCGCGGCGACAAGAAGGACCTGATGGCCACCGTGCAGCGCAACGCCCAGCAGGCGCTCGCGCTGCACAAGACCAAGCGCGCCTCGGACCTCACCACCCGCAGCCGCGCCCTCCAGGAGATCGCCGACGCGCTGGAGCTGGACTCCGTCCCGCTGCGCATCGAGTGCTACGACATCTCCCACCTCCAGGGCGAGGACGTGGTCGCCTCCATGGTCGTCTTCGAGGACGGCCTGGCCCGCAAGAGCGAGTACCGGCGCTTCCAGATCAAGGGCTTCGAGGGCCAGGACGACGTCCGCTCGATGCACGAGGTGATCAGCCGGCGCTTCCGCCGCTACCTCCAGGAGCGCGAGCAGACCGGCGAGTGGGCCGTCCCCGAGGCCGAGGAGGAGGGCGACGAGCGGCGCACCGAGGACGGCCGCCCCAAGCGCTTCGCCTACCCGCCCCAGCTGCTGGTCGTCGACGGCGGCCAGCCGCAGGTCGCCGCCGCCAGGCGGGCCCTGGACGAACTCGGCATCGACGACGTCGCGCTGTGCGGCCTGGCCAAGCGGCTGGAGGAGGTCTGGCTGCCCGGCGAGGACGACCCGGTCGTGCTGCCCCGCTCCAGCGAGGGCCTCTACCTGCTCCAGCGGGTCCGCGACGAGGCGCACCGCTTCGCGATCAGCTATCAGCGCAACAAGCGTTCCAAGCGACTCACCGCCGGGGAACTGGACTCCGTCCCGGGCCTCGGCGAGACTCGCCGCCGGGCGCTGCTCAAGCACTTCGGCTCGCTGAAGAAGCTCCGGGCCGCCACCGTGGACGAGCTCTGCGAGGTACCCGGCATCGGACGCCGCACCGCGCAGACTGTTGCGGAGGCGTTGTCGTCCCGTACACCCGCCGCACCCGCGGTCAACACCGCGACCGGCGAGATCATCGAGGACGGGGTCGAGCAGGCCGCCGAGCCGATGGCAGCAGCACCCCAGACCGCACCATCCCAGGAGACGCCATGACGGCCGACGCCGCCCGTCAGCCGGTGCGCCCCGGCCCCGCCCGCCTGCCCGGGCCGGGGAAGGGCGGCCGAGCCGTGCGCGTTCTCCCCAGCAGAAAGACCGAGAGCGGGGAACCGAAGTGACCGTGTCAGACGTGGCCGAGAACGCGCCGGAGCTGGTGATCATCTCCGGCATGTCCGGAGCCGGCCGCTCCACCGCCGCCAAGTGCCTGGAGGACCTCGGCTGGTTCGTGGTGGACAACCTGCCGCCGGCCCTGATCCCGACCATGGTCGACCTGGGCGCCCGCTCCCAGGGCAACGTCGCCCGGATCGGCGTGGTCGTGGACGTCCGCGGCCGGCAGTTCTTCGACGACCTGCTGACCTCGCTGGACGAGCTGGAGAAGCGCGGCGTCCGGCTCCAGGTCGTCTTCCTGGACTCCTCCGACGAGGCGCTGGTGCGCCGCTTCGAGAGCGTCCGCCGCCCGCACCCGCTGCAGGCCGACGGCCGGATCGTGGACGGCATCGCCCAGGAGCGCGACCTGCTGCGCGACCTGCGCGGCGAGGCCGACCTGGTGATCGACACCTCCAACCTCAACGTGCACCAGCTGCGCGCCAAGCTGGACGCCCAGTTCGCCGACCACGACGAGCCCGAGCTGCGCGCCACCGTGATGTCCTTCGGCTTCAAGTACGGCCTGCCGGTCGACGCCGACCTCGTGGTGGACTGCCGCTTCCTGCCCAACCCGCACTGGGTGCCCGAACTGCGGGCCCGCACCGGCACCGACGCGGACGTCGCCGACTACGTCTTCCAGCAGCCGGGAGCCAACGAGTTCCTCGACGGCTACGCCGAGCTACTCCGGATCGTGACCGAGGGCTACCGCCGTGAGGGGAAGCGCTACATGACGCTTGCCGTAGGCTGCACCGGTGGCAAGCACCGCAGCGTCGCCATGTCCGAGCGTCTGACCAAGCGTCTCATCGCCGACGGAGTCGAGACGGTGCTCGTCCACCGTGACATGGGACGGGAGTAACCGCCGCAGCCCTGCCGGGCCCGCCGGCGGAGCGGTCGGCGGGCCGACGACAGCGAGGTGATTGTGGCGGGATACGTGCCCGGGCGGCAGCCGCAGAGCAGGACCGGTGACCGGGCGGGCAGCCCGGCCCGGCCCCCGGCGCCGGGCCGCCCGCGGAGCAGTCCCTCCCGCGCCAATCCGGCCCCCAGGATCACCGCGCTCGGCGGCGGCCAGGGCCTGTCCGCCTCGCTGTCCGCGCTGCGCCGGCTCACCAGCGACGTCACCGCCGTGGTCACCGTCGCCGACGACGGCGGCTCCAGCGGACGGCTGCGCGAGGAGCTGGGCGTGCTGCCCCCGGGCGACCTGCGCAAGGCGCTGGCCGCGCTGTGCGGGGACGACGACTGGGGCCGCACCTGGTCCGAGGTGATCCAGCAGCGCTTCACCGGCAACGGCGAGCTCGGCGGCCACGCGGTCGGCAACCTGCTGATCGTCGCGCTCTGGGAGAAGCTGGGCGACCCGGTGGCGGCGCTGGACTGGGTCGGCCGGCTGCTCAACGTGCAGGGCCGGGTGCTGCCGATGTCGGCGGTGCCGCTGGACATCGAGGCGACCGTCCGCGGCCACGACCCGGCGCGCCCCGGCGAGGTCACGGCCGTCCGCGGCCAGGCCGACGTCGCGGTGACCCCCGGCACCGTGCAGTCGATCCGGCTGCTGCCGGACGAGCCGCCCGCCGTCCCCGAGGCGGTCGCCGCCGTCCGGGAGGCGGACTGGGTGGTGCTCGGCCCCGGCTCCTGGTTCACCAGCGTGCTGCCGCACCTGCTGGTGCCCGAGCTGGCCGCCGCGCTCACCGAGACCCGCGCCCGCCGCCTGCTCACCCTGAACCTGGCCCCCCAGCCCGGGGAGACCGAGGGCTTCACCCCGCAGCGCCACCTGGAGGTCATCGCCGACCACGCCCCGGACCTCGCGGTGGATGCGATCCTGGTGGACGAGCGCGCCGTCACCGGCGGGGCCTTCGGCCAGGCCGACCTGGACGGACTGGAGAAGGCCGCCGAGCGGATGGGCGCCGCTCTGGTGCTCGGTTCGGTGGCCCGGGCCGACGGGACGCCGCGACACGACCCCGAGCTGTTGGCGGCAGCGTACGACCGGATTTTCCGGACACATGGAAGGATCGGGCCATGGCGATGACTCCAGCGGTGAAGGACGAGATCAGCCGGCTCCCGGTCACCCGGGCCTGCTGTCGCAAGGCGGAGGTGTCGGCGATCCTGCGGTTCGCGGGCGGGCTGCACATCGTGAGCGGCCGCATCGTGATCGAGGCGGAGCTCGACACCGGCGCGGCGGCACGGCGGCTGCGCAAGGACCTGCTGGAGATCTTCGGGCACTCCTCGGACCTCGTGGTGATGGCCCCCGGCGGGCTGCGCCGCGGCTCCCGCTTCGTGGTCCGGGTGGTCAAGGACGGCGAGCTGCTCGCGCGCCAGACCGGGCTCGTGGACGGCCGCGGCCGTCCGATCCGGGGCCTGCCCCCGGCGGTCGTCTCCGGCGCCACCTGCGACGCCGAGGCGGCCTGGCGCGGGGCCTTCCTGGCGCACGGCTCGCTCACCGAGCCGGGCCGCTCCTCCTCGCTGGAGATCACCTGCCCCGGCTCCGAGGCCGCCCTCGCCCTGGTCGGCGCCGCCCGCCGGCTCGGCATCCCGGCCAAGGCCCGCGAGGTGCGCGGGGTGGACCGGGTGGTGATCCGGGACGGCGACGCGATCGGCGCCCTGCTCACCCGGCTCGGCGCGCACGAGTCGGTGCTCGCCTGGGAGGAGCGCCGGATGCGGCGCGAGGTGCGTGCCACCGCCAACCGGCTGGCCAACTTCGACGACGCCAACCTGCGCCGCTCGGCCCGCGCCGCGGTGGCGGCCGGCGCCCGGGTGGCCCGCGCGCTGGAGATCCTCGGCGACGAGGTGCCCGAGCACCTGGCCGCGGCCGGCCAGCTGCGGATGCAGCACAAGCAGGCCTCGCTGGAGGAGCTGGGCGCGCTCGCCGACCCGCCGCTGACCAAGGACGCGGTGGCCGGCCGGATCCGCCGACTGCTGGCGATGGCCGACAAGCGCGCCTCCGAGCTCGGCCTGCCGAGCACCGAGGCCAGCCTCACCGACGAGATGGCGATGAACTGACGCCACCGCTCACGCCGCGTGACCGGAACACGGCCGGCGCCCCGCTCCCGGGGCGCCGGCCGTCGGCGTTCCCGGGCGGCCTCCCGGAGGGCTGTCCGGAGGACCGTCCGGACCGGCCTCCGGACCGGCCTCCGCACCGGCCCGCGGACCGCCGGCCCGCCCGAATTGGTAGAGACCACTGGGCCGGGACCAACTGCCCGCCGGCTCAAGGCCGGACGGCCTGAAATCGGGTTTCGGCCGCGCCACGCCCAGTCTCACAGGGCGGCGCGATGTGCCGTCCCAGGCCCCGGAGGGGTAGGGTCATAGGCGGTCGGGGACTTCCCAAATCTCACCCCCGCCGGGCCTCGCGCCCGGCGTACCTAACGAGGAGATCGGTTCGTGACGATCCGGGTAGGCATCAACGGCTTCGGCCGCATCGGCCGCAACTTCTTCCGCGCGGTCAAGGCTCAGGGCGCGGACATCGAGATCGTCGGTGTCAACGACCTCACCGACACGAAGACCCTGGCTCACCTGCTCAAGTACGACACCACCCTGGGTACCCTCCAGGCCGAGGTCTCGCACACCGAGGACAGCATCACCGTCGACGGCCACACCTTCAAGGTGACCGCCGAGCGTGACCCCGCCAACCTCCCGTGGGCCGCCCTGGGCGCCGACATCGTCGTCGAGTCCACCGGCATCTTCACCAAGGCCGAGGCCGCGAAGAAGCACCTCGCCGCCGGCGCGAAGAAGGTCATCATCTCGGCGCCCGCCACCGACGAGGACGTCACCATCGTCCTGGGTGTCAACGACGAGAAGTACGACGCCGCCAACCACCACGTCATCTCCAACGCCTCCTGCACCACCAACTGTGTGGCGCCGATGGCCAAGGTGCTGAACGAGGCCTTCGGCATCGTCAAGGGTCTGATGACCACCGTCCACGCGTTCACCAACGACCAGGTGACCCTGGACTTCCCGCACAAGGACCTGCGCCGTGCTCGTGCGGCGAGCCAGAACATCATCCCGACCTCGACCGGTGCCGCCAAGGCGACCGCCCTGGTCCTGCCGGAGCTGAAGGGCAAGCTGGACGGCACCTCGCTGCGCGTCCCGGTCCCGACCGGCTCCATCACCGACCTGGTCGTCACGCTGGAGCGCGAGGTCACCAAGGACGAGGTCAACGCGGCCTTCCAGAAGGCCGCGCAGGAGGGCCCGCTCAAGGGCATCCTGTCCTACACCGAGGACCCGATCGTCTCCTCGGACATCGTGAACGACCCGGCCTCCTGCATCTTCGACAGCCAGCTCACCATGGTCCAGGGCAACCAGGTCAAGGTGCTCGGCTGGTACGACAACGAGTGGGGCTACTCGAACCGCGTCGTCGACCTGGTCACCCTCGTCGGCGGGCAGCTCTGACCTTGCGGGAGCTGACGTGATGTAGGGGCGAGGGCTCGGACGGCGTACGGTGCCGGCCGGGCCCTCGTTCCGCGCTCAAGGACTTCTCAGGCGGCCCCTGCGCCGTGCCGCCTCACTGCGCATCAACCATCTCCCCAGGAGAAACCGAATCCCCGTGAAGACCATCGAAGAGCTCATCGAAGCCGGTGTCGAAGGCAAGCGCGTCTTCGTGCGCGCCGATCTGAACGTGCCGCTGGACGGTGCCGTGATCACCGACGACGGCCGGATCCGCGCCGTCGCGCCGACCATCGCCAAGCTGGCCGCGGCCGGCGCGAAGGTCGTCGTCGCCTCGCACCTCGGCCGCCCCAAGGGCGCGCCGGACCCGAAGTTCTCGCTCGCCCCGGTGGCCGAGCGCCTCGGCGAGATCATCGGCAAGCCCGTCGCCTTCGCCACCGACACCGTCGGCGACAGCGCGAAGGCCGTGGTGGCCGGGCTGGGCGACGGCGAGGTCGCGCTGCTGGAGAACCTGCGCTTCAACGCCGGCGAGACCAGCAAGGACGACGCCGAGCGCAAGGCCTTCGCCGAGCAGCTGGCCGCGCTGGCCGACCTGTACGTGGGCGACGGCTTCGGCGCCGTGCACCGCAAGCACGCCTCGGTCTTCGACCTGCCCGGCCTGCTGCCGCACGCGGCCGGCGACCTGATCGCGACCGAGGTCGGCGTGCTGAAGAAGCTCACCGACGAGGTGCGGCGCCCGTACGTGGTGGTGCTCGGCGGCGCCAAGGTCTCCGACAAGCTCGGTGTGATCGACAACCTGCTGAAGAAGGCCGACCGGATCCTGATCGGCGGCGGCATGGCGTACACCTTCCTCAAGGCCAAGGGCCACGAGGTCGGCATCTCGCTGCTCCAGGAGGACCAGATCCCGGTCTGCCTGAACTACCTGGCCGAGGCCGAGAAGCTGGGCGTCGAGTTCGTCCTGCCGGTGGACGTCCTGGTCTCCGCCGACTTCCCGGACCTCAAGGGCAAGACCCCGGCGACCTACGAGGTCGTCGCCGCGGACGCGATCCCGGCCGACAAGGAGGGCCTGGACATCGGCCCGAAGACCCGCGAGCTGTACGCGGCCAAGCTGGCCGACGCGGGCACGGTGTTCTGGAACGGTCCGATGGGCGTCTTCGAGCACCCGGACTACGCGAACGGCACCAAGGCCGTCGCCCAGGCCCTGATCGACAGCGACGCGTTCACCGTGGTCGGCGGCGGCGACTCCGCCGCGGCCGTCCGCATCCTGGGCTTCGACGAGACGAAGTTCGGGCACATCTCGACCGGCGGCGGCGCCAGCCTCGAGTACCTGGAGGGCAAGACCCTCCCCGGTCTCGCCGCTCTGGAGGACTGAAAGAACATGACCGACCGTCTCCCGCTGATGGCGGGCAACTGGAAGATGAACCTCAACCACCTTGAGGCCATCCAGCACACCCAGAAGCTGGCCTTCGCGCTGGCCGACAAGGACTACGCGGCCGTCGAGGTCGCCGTCCTGGTGCCGTTCACCGACCTGCGCTCGGTGCAGACCCTGGTCGACGGCGACAAGCTGAAGATCAAGTACGGCTCGCAGGACATCTCGCAGCACGACGGCGGGGCCTACACCGGCGAGGTCTCCGGCCCGATGCTGGCCAAGCTCAAGTGCACCTACGCGGTGATCGGCCACTCCGAGCGCCGCCAGTACCACGGCGAGAACGAGGAGATCGTCAACGCCAAGGTGAAGGCCGCCTACCGCGCCGGGATCACCCCGATCCTGTGCGTCGGCGAGCCGCTGGAGATCCGCAAGGCCGGCACCCACGTCGAGTACACCCTGGCCCAGCTGGACGGCGGCCTGGCCGACGTCCCGGCCCACCAGGCCGAGTCGATCGTGGTCGCCTACGAGCCGGTCTGGGCGATCGGCACCGGCGAGGTGGCCACCCCGGAGGACGCCCAGGAGGTCTGCGCCGCCATCCGCAAGCGGATCGCCGAGCTGTACGACGCCGAGCTGGCCGACAAGGTCCGGGTGCTGTACGGCGGTTCGGTGAAGTCGTCGAGCGCGGCCGGCCTGATGGCCAAGCCCGACATCGACGGCGGCCTGGTCGGCGGTGCCTCGCTGGACGCCGACGAGTTCGTCAAGATCGTGCGCTACCGTGAGCAGGCAGTAGGCTAACGCCGCCGCAGCAACGTAGGCTTTGGGGCCGGACCGCCGTACGCGGCCCGGCCCCTTCGCCGAAGATACGAGAGAGTTGGTCCCGTCGTGGTTCTCGGGTTCTCGATTGCCCTGATCATCTTCAGTCTGCTGATGATCCTGCTGGTGCTGCTGCACAAGGGGAAGGGCGGCGGCCTGTCCGACATGTTCGGCGGTGGCGCGATGTCCACCGGCGGCGGTTCGGCGGTGGCCGAGCGCAACCTGGATCGCATCACCATCGTGGTCGGCGTGGGATGGTTCGCCAGCATCATCATCCTCGGCCTGCTGATGAAGACCTCGGTCTGACGTATTCCTGACGCCCCGTCGCCCGAGCGCCTATCCTGTAGCGGTCGGGTGCGGAGGCGATGGTGGCGGATGCTTAACTCCTGCTTACACTAGGACGACTTTCGCCACCGACGCGCACCGCGGCGGGTCGGCGCACCAGTACGCAGGGAGTCAGACCGTGGCAAGTGGCAATGCCATCCGTGGCAGCAGGGTCGGGGCCGGCCCGATGGGCGAGGCGGAACGCGGCGAGTCCGCCCCGCGCAACCGGATCTCCTTCTGGTGCGCCAACAAGCACGAGACCCGGCCCAGCTTCGCCGCCGAAGCGGCGATCCCGGAGACGTGGGACTGCCCGCGCTGCGGCTTCCCGGCCGGCCAGGACCAGCACAACCCGCCGGCGCCCTCGCGCAACGAGCCGTACAAGACCCACCTCGCCTACGTCCGCGAGCGGCGCACCGACGCCGACGGCGAGGCGATCCTGGCCGAGGCGCTGGCGAAGCTCCGCGGCGAGATCTGAGCCCGCGCGCGCGAGCGAGCCGAAGGGGCGCGCCGAGCGCCAGACAGGCAGAAAGGGGGGGCCCCCCCCCGGTAGGGGGGGGGCCCGTGCAGGTGGCAGAAACCCCGGGCCGCGGGGGGTTGGTCGGCGGGGGTCGCCGCCCCGCCGCGCGGGGCAGCACACCCCCC
>NZ_JBEXJK010000065.1:0-27748 GCF_040609095.1 Kitasatospora sp. NPDC004799 | reverse complement strand
CCGACAGCGCCGAGTCTCAGGAACATGACAGAACACCTTGCCCCCCGGTGGACGCATGGTGTTCCATGGTCGTCGAAGGAAAGGATGTGACATGGGTCCCAGCTCTGCAACCAAACCGGAACCGCCGTGCACGAGCTCCTGACGGGTCGATAGGTTATGCCTCGCCGCTCGGCAGCCCCGGCGCCCGTCCACGCGCCCGGCCGCCGCGGCCGTACCACCTCACCGCACTCCCAGGGGGACACCACATGACCGCCGACACGCCTCGGGACGCCGGCAAGCTCCCACCGGTCTTCCAGCCGCTCCTCCCGGACGACCCCCGGGAGGTCGGCGGCTACCGGCTGTTCGCCCGGCTGGGCGCCGGCGGCATGGGCCGCGTCTACCTCTCCTACACCCCGGGCGGGCGCCCGGTCGCACTCAAGGTGGTGCGCCCGGAGTTCGCCGAGGACGGCGAGT
Source organism: Kitasatospora sp. NPDC004799 (assembly GCF_040609095.1). Classification (NCBI taxonomy): domain Bacteria; kingdom Bacillati; phylum Actinomycetota; class Actinomycetes; order Kitasatosporales; family Streptomycetaceae; genus Kitasatospora; species Kitasatospora sp. NPDC004799. Next base: position 27,295 of record NZ_JBEXJK010000065.1, on the reverse strand, counting down.
TCCGCCGCCGCTTCGCCCAGGAGGTCAGCAACGCCCAGCGCATCCACGGGCTCTACACCGCGCAGGTGATCGACTCCGGCGGCCTGGACAGCGACGCCCCCTGGCTGGTCACCGCGTACGTCCCGGGCCCGTCCCTGCAGCAGGTGGTGCGCGAGAACGGCGCGCTGCCGGTGCGCACCGTGCTGCTGCTGATGGGCGGCATCGCCGAGGCCCTCCAGGCCATCCACAGCGTCGAGGTGGTCCACCGCGACCTCAAGCCCGCCAACGTGCTGGTCGCCGGGGACGGCCCGCGGGTGATCGACTTCGGCATCGCCCGGGCCGCCGACGCCACCGCGCTGACCGGCACCGGCTACCGGATCGGCTCCCCCGCCTTCATGTCCCCCGAGCAGGCCCAGGGCCGCCCGGTCACCCCGGCCACCGACGTCTTCGCGCTCGGCGCCCTGGCCGCGTACGTGGCCGGCGGCACCGCGCCGTTCGGCGACGGCCCGGACACCGCGGTGCTCTACCGGGTGGTGCACGAGGAGGCGGACCTCACGGCCGTCCCGGCGGACCTGCGCGAGCTGGTCCAGCGCTGCCTGGCGAAGTCGCCGGAGGACCGCCCCACGCCCGCCGAGATCATCCAGGTCGCCCGCAACCACCCGGAGGTCGGCGGCCAGCTGCGGTTCGGCGACGACTGGCTGCCGCGCGAGGTCAACACCGAGATCACCCGCCGCTCGGACCTCCCCAAGACGCCGCCCACCCCGCTGCCGGCCGCGCCGGCCACCCCGCCGACCCCGCTGCCCGCGATGCCGGCCACTCCCCCGCCGCCGAGCGGCGCGCCGGTCCACCCCACCCACCCGGCCACCGCGGTCAGCCCGCCGCAGCAGCCGGTGGCGCCGCCGCCCGGCTTCACCCCGCCGCCGGTCGGCTCGTACGGCGCCCCGCAGCCGCCCACCGAGTCGCCGACCGCGCCGGTGCTGCCCGCCCCGCCGACCGTCCGGCTCCAGCCGGAGCCGCCGTCCTACGACACCCCGCCGCCCGGCCCGGTGGTGACCGCCGACCCGACGCCGGAGCCCGAGCCCAGGCGCAAGGGCGGGGTGTCGTGGAAGGTCCTGCTCACCGTCGCCCTGGTGATGGCGGTCGGCGGCACCGCCGGCGGCGTGGTGCTGATGAAGAAGCTGGACGACGGCAAGAAGTCGGACACCAAGACCTCCGCGCAGCAGAACACCGCTGCGACCGGCGGCCCGGCCGCCACGGCGCCCGAACCGGCCCCGACCTCGGCCTCCCCGAGCACCTCGGCCTCCGCCTCCGGCGGCTTGGTGACGGCCGCGTCCCCGAAGCCCGGCCAGAGCACCGTCTCGGCCCCGGCCCGGCCGACCGGCTACTCCGCGATGCTGGACAAGAAGTCGCTGGCGGTCCCCAGCGCCGAGTACTCCTCGGACGCCTACCGGATCGACCTGGACTCGGGCACCGTGGTGCCCCGCTCCTACGACCTCAAGTGGGGCCTCGGCGTGATCAACGCCGGCGGCACCGGCGGCAGCCGGGCCAACTCCTTCACCAGCTACGGGGACGACAAGTCGGACTTCGCGGTGATCACCGAGCCGTCCGTCACCGCCGAGCAGTGCGCCGCCGCGATCGACTCCCGGCCGGACACCGACCTCTCGTACAACCGGGTCGCGCCCGGGCGCCTGCTGTGCGTCCGCGACCGGGTCACCCGCAACATCGCCATCGCGGTGATCGAGCAGGCCGACCCGACCACCGGGGCCGCCAAGGTCACCGTCAGCACCTGGCGGGCCAGCTGACCGGACTATCCTGACCAGGTCAATCCCCGTCTGACCGGAGCGAACCGTGTACTTCACCGACCGAGGCATCGAGGAGCTGGAGAACCGGCGCGGCGAGGAGGAGGTCACCCTGGGGTGGCTCGCCGAGCAGCTGCGCACGTTCGTCGACCTCAACCCGGACTTCGAGGTCCCGGTCGAGCGGCTGGCCACCTGGCTGGCGCGGCTCGACGACGAGGACGACGAGTGACCCGGTGACGGCCGCGACGTGAGGCCCGGGAGGCAACCGCCTCCCGGGCCTCACGCGTGTTCGGGTACGGAGCCCCGCGCTCCCCGTAGGGGAGACCTCGGGGGCGGATCGGGGTCGGGATCCGGGGCCGGGGCGCTTGACTCTGCCAGCACGCGATATATCGTCTTTAAAAGAGAACGCGATACATCGCGATCGGCAACGGGAGGCGGCAGAGATGAGCCAGTGGACGGTCGAGGGCACCGAAAGGATCACCTTCGACGAGCCGGTGCGCGCGCTGCACGTGCGGACCGTCGAGGGCACCGTGAACGTGGTGGCGGCCGAGGGGCCGGCCCGGCTGGAGGTCACCGAGCTGGTCGGTGAGCCCCTGCACGTGACCCTGGTGGACGGCGTCCTGACGGTCACCTACAAGGACATGAACAGCTGGAGCGACTTCGGCGACCGGCTGAAGTCGATCGGCTCGGTGAAGAACCTCCTCGGCTCCTTCCGGCGCAAGCGGATCGCCGGCGTGACGGTGACCGTCCCGGCCGAGGTCGAGGTCAAGGTCGGCACCGTGTCGGCCGACTCCACCGTCAGCGGCGTCAACGGGCACGTCTCGGTGCAGAGCGCCAACGGCGACACCACCCTCGCCGGGGTGACCGGCCGGATCGAGGCCGGCACCGTCACCGGCGACGTGGACGCCCAGGCGGTCGGCGGCCAGCTCAAGGTCAACACCGTCTCCGGGCAGCTCACCGTGATCGCCGGCACCGCCGACCGGGTCCAGGCCAACACCGTCACCGGCGCCGTCACCCTGGACCTCGACGTGGCCGGCGAGACCGACGTCAAGGTCAACACCGTCAGCGGCGCGGTCGTGGTCCGGATCCCCTCGGTGGCCGACGCCACCGTCGAGGCCGGCTCCACCAGCGGCGACGTCTCCAGCACCTTCGAGGAGCTCCAGATGAGCAGCACCTGGGGCGCCAAGAAGATCTCCGGCCGGCTCGGCGAGGGCCGCGGCAGCCTCAACGTGACCACCGTCTCCGGCGCGGTCACCGTGCTGCGCCGCCCGGACGCGGAGGAGGACGGCCCGGTGGTGGTCAAGGAGCTCCCGGCCGGCCCCGGCACGCCGAACCTCAGCAAGGAGGCCTGAGATGACCCCCGTGTTCGGCCACGGCCGGCTCCGCCTGTACCTGCTGAAGCTGCTGGACGAGGCCCCGCGGCACGGCTACGAGGTGATCCGGCTGCTGGAGGAGCGCTTCCAGGGCCTGTACGCCCCCTCGGCCGGGACGGTCTACCCCCGGCTGGCCAAGCTGGAGCAGGAGGGCCTGGTCACCCACAGCACCGAGGGCGGCCGCAAGGTGTACCGGCTGACCGACGCCGGACGCACCGAACTCGAAGCCCGGCAGGGCGAGTTGGACGAGCTGGAGCTGGAGATCCACGACTCCGTGGCGCAGCTGGCCGGGGCGATCCGGGAGGACGTCCGGGACAGCGCCAAGGACCTGCGCGAGGAGCTGTGGAACGCCGCCAGGCAGGCGCCCCGGCCGGAGCGCACCGAGGGCGGCGACCCGTGGGCCGGGCCCTGGGGGGACAACGAGTCCTGGCAGCGCGCCAAGGAGGAGTTCGCCCAGTTCAAGCAGCAGGCCAAGGAGCAGGCCAAGCGGGCCCGGGAGCAGGAGAAGGCCGCCAAGGCCAAGGCGAAGGCCGCCGAGGCGGAGGCCCGCCGACTGCGCGAGCAGGCCAAGGCCTCGCGCACCGCCGCCCAGCAGGAGGCGCTGCGGATCAAGCGCCGGGTCGAGCAGCAGGTGCGCGAGCACGCCGCGAAGGGCGACTGGCCGACCGGGCTGGCCGAGGGCCTGTCCGAGCTGACCAAGGGGCTCGCCGGGCTGGCCGACGCGGCCCGCTGGGGCCACGGCGCGGAGGAGCCGCCCGCCGAGGCCGCCGAGCGGATCACCGTGACCCGGATCGACCTGGACAAGGACGAGGCCGGCGCCCCCGCCGACCTGCCGCCGTGGACCCGCACCGACCCGGCCGGGGACCCGGCCCGCGAGCTGGAGCGGCTGCTCGACCGCTTCCGCGACCAGGTCCGCGACGCGGCCCGGGACGGCGGGGTGGGCGCGGACGAGCTGGCCGAGGCCCGTGCGGTGCTCGGCGCCGCGGGCGAGCGGCTGAAGCGGCTGCTCGGCTGAGCCGGCGGTCCGGAGGGTGACGGCCCGGTGCCCCCGTTCGGGAGGCACCGGGCCGCCGCGCGTGCGACGGTCCGCACCTGCCGGGCGTCATGGCCGGAGGACGATCTTGCCGAAGACGTCGCCCTTGGCGAGCCGGGCGAAGCCGTCCCGGGCCTCGGCCAGCGGCAGCACCGAGTCGATCACCGGCCGGACGCCGGTGTTGGCGCAGAACGCGAGCAGCCCGGCCAGCTCCTCCTTGGTGCCCATGGTCGAGCCGACCACCTTGAGCTCCAGGAAGAAGATCCGGTTCAGCTCGACGGAGCTCGGGTTGGCGCCGGAGGTGGCGCCGGAGATCACGACGGTGCCGCCCGGGCGCAGCGACTTCACCGAGTGCGACCAGGTCGCGGCGCCGACCGTCTCCAGCACCGCGTCCACCCGCTCGGGCAGCCGGGCGCCGCTCTCGAAGGCCGCGTCGGCGCCGAGCTCCACCGCCCGGGCGCGCTTGGCCTCGTCCCGTCCGGTGACCCAGACCCGCAGGCCGGCCGCCTTGCCGAGGACGATCAGCGCGGTCGCCACCCCGCCGCCCGCCCCCTGCACCAGGACGGTGTCACCGGGCTTGACCCCGGCGTTGGTGAACAGCATCCGGTAGGCCGTCAGCCAGGCGGTGGGCAGGCAGGCGGCCTGCTCGAAGCTCAGCTCGGCGGGCTTGGGCAGCAGGTTCCAGGTCGGCACGGCGACCCGTTCGGCGAAGGTGCCCTGGTAGCGCTCGGTCAGGATGGAGCGCGGCTCGTCCGGGCCGACCCCGTGGCCGCTCTGGCCGATCACCGAGTGCAGGACCACCTCGTTGCCGTGCTCGTCGACGCCGGCGGCGTCGCAGCCGAGGATCATCGGCAGCTTCTCGGCGGGCAGGCCGACCCCGCGCAGCGACCACAGGTCGTGGTGGTTGAGGCTGGCGGCCCGGACCGTGACCACGCTCCACCCGGGACGGGCCTGCGGCTCGGGGAGGTCGCCCAGCTCCAGCCCGCTCAGCGGGTCGGCGGCATCGATACGTGCGGCGTAGGCAGCGAACATGGTCGGACGATAGCCGGGTACGGCCGAGGCCGGGAACCACGCCAACGTGTGACGCGTGTCCCGGCCCCGGGCCGTTCGACGGTTCTCCGATCGGATCGTCAGATCCGCGCCACGCCCTCGGCCCGGGCGGCCTCGGCGACGGCCTTGGTGACCGCCGGCGCGACCCGCTCGTCGAACGGCGAGGGGATGACCTTCTGCGGCGTCAGCTCGTCGGCCACGACGCCGGCCAGCGCCTTGGCGGCGGCCAGCTTCATGCCCTCGGTGATCCGCGAGGCGCGGACCTGGAGGGCGCCCGCGAAGATGCCCGGGAAGGCCAGCACGTTGTTGATCTGGTTCGGGAAGTCGCTGCGGCCGGTGGCGACCACGGCGGCGTACTTGTGCGCGACCTCCGGGTGGATCTCCGGGGTGGGGTTGGCCATCGCGAAGATGAACGCGCCCTCGGCCATGGTCGCGACGACCTCCTCCGGCACGGTGCCGCCGGAGACGCCGATGAACACGTCGGCGCCGGCCAGCGCGTCCGCCAGCGAGCCCTTGAGCCCGGTGCGGTTGGTCAGCGCGGCGATCTCGGCCTTGACGTCGGTGAGGTCGCCGCGGCCCTCGTGGACCACGCCCTTGCGGTCGCAGACGGCCACGTCGCCGATGTCGGCCGCGACCAGCATCTTGGCGATCGCGATGCCGGCCGCGCCGGCGCCGGAGATGACGGCCCGCAGCGAGCCGATCTCGCGGCCGGTCACCTTGGCGGCGTTCCACAGGGCCGCGGTGGAGACGATCGCGGTGCCGTGCTGGTCGTCGTGGAAGACCGGGATGTCCAGGGCCTCCTGGAGCCGGCGCTCGATCTCGAAGCAGCGCGGCGCGGAGATGTCCTCCAGGTTGACGCCGCCGAAGGAGGGCGCCAGCCGGACCACGGTCTCGACGATCTCGTCGACCCCGGTGCAGTCGAGCGCGATCGGCACCGCGTCCACGCCGCCGAACTGCTTGAACAGGATGGCCTTGCCCTCCATCACGGGCAGCGAGGCCTGCGGGCCGATGTCGCCGAGGCCCAGCACCGCGGTGCCGTCGGTGACCACCGCGACGGTGTTGGACTTCCAGGTGTAGTCGTTGACCAGCTCCGGCTGCTCGGCGATGGCCGTGCAGACCCGGGCGACACCGGGGGTGTAGGCGAGGGACAGGTCGTCCGCGTCGCGCACCGGGACGGTCGCCCGGATCTCCATCTTGCCGCCGCGGTGCAGCGCGAAAACCGCGTCGACCGGATCGTCGGTGTCCTGGGTGCTGCTGATGATCTCCGCTGCCACGATGACCTCTTCGTCATTGATCGGGCGAGGACGCGCGGCCGACGGGCAGGACGACCCCGGCCGGAAACCGGAAACCGGGTACGCCGAAGCGGACCCGGGGTCAGGGTCGGGGCGCTGCCGTCGGGCGGCGCCCTCGGATGAGGGTTTTATGGGGTCTTGTGTTGTCCGCGTTGTGCTTCCTGGCCGAGCGTAGGTCGGACAAAGGCATCGCACCTATGCCTTTTCGTCCTCGTCACGTACGGTTCATCGCCGCGCTGTCGCGTCACAGGGGCCCGGCGTCACAGGCGTCGGGCTCCGGCGGCGGCAACGGCATGAGCGCACGCACACCCGCAGGAGTGAACGCAGAGCCGAAAGGGAGCCGGTACCCCGGATACGGAGCCGCGTGAGGACTTCCGTTCCCGAGCACCGCGAGCCTGTCGGGGCTCGTCGGTCTGGTTCGAGCGTTCGGGGGTCACCCGGTACCGAATTCTGACACACCCACTGCCGGGCCCGGCAGGGCGGGATGGCAGGATCGCTTGTCCGCCATCCCGCGTACACCCGCGCGACACCGTGGCGGCCGCACGCCCCTCGCACAGGAGTCACCCTCATGCCTCACGTCCGCCGTGCCCGTCGTCCGATCCCGGCCGGCGCCGTCCTGGCCACCGCCGGAGCCCTGCTGCTGACCGGCTGCGGCAGCGGGAAGGCCGCCCCGGACGACCCGGTCAAGGACGTGCGGGACAAGCTGCCGAAGGCCCAGCGGTCGGCCGGGGCGCTGCGGATCGGCATGGACGTCAACTACGCCCCGGTGGAGTTCCGCGGCCCGGACGGCAAGCCGACCGGCCTCGACCCGGACCTCGCCGCCGCCCTGGGCCGGATCCTCGACGTGCGGGTCGAGTTCGTCGACACCCCGTTCGACAAGCTGATACCGAACCTCCAGGCCAAGCAGTACGACGTGGCGATGTCCGCGCTCAGCGACACCCACCAGCGCCGGGACGCGCTCGACGAGGCCGGCAAGAAGGCCGGCCCGGGCGTGGACTTCGTGGACTACTTCATCGCCGGCACCTCGATCGTCGTCCCGAAGGGCAACCCCAAGGGGATCAAGACCCTGGACGACCTGTGCGGCAAGACCGTCTCGCTCCAGCAGGGCACCACCCAGGACGAGGTCGTCACCCGCCAGGTGGCCGTCTGCGCCCGGGCCGGCCGCCCGCTGACCGCGCACAAGCTGGACTCCGACGCCAAGGCGCTGGCCGAGGTCGCCTCCGGCGCGGCCGCGGCCGGGCTGAACGACTTCCCGGTGGCCGCCTACGCGACGAAGACCACCGACGGCGGCGCCCGCTTCGAGGTGACCGGCGGGCAGTCCACCTCCAACCCGTACGGGATCGCGCTGCGCAAGGACGACGCGCAGCTGCGCGACGCGCTGGCCCGGGCGATCGACCAGCTGATCCGCAGCGGCGAGTACGACAAGATCCTGGCCAAGTGGAACGTCAGCGCCGGCGCGGCGCAGAACGCGGTGGTCAACGGGGGTATCTGAACCGGCGGGCGGCGGGCCTCCGGGAACGACACAGAGGGATCTGCATACTTATGCGCAGAGTGACAGGGCCACGGAATAAGTCCGAATAGCGGACAGCGTGGCCCCTTGTTATCCGATTTTGATCTGGATGAGGGCCACCTGACTGTCATCAGATGGCAGGATTCCCCCCAACTCGGATCGAGCCGGCCACCGGTCGAGGCCGATCGGTCAACGTCCACCTCGGCGGAGGGTGGCGGAAGCAGTACCGCGTACGACCCCGGGCGGCTCACCCCCGCGCCCGGGCAACTGCACGACCCGGCCTGCACGTACGACGACGTACGGCGACACGCACCCGTACCGAGCCGCGCGGCTCGCCGTTCCGGTGCGCCGCTCCCGCGGCGCGCTCCGCCCGACCTCTCTCCCCCAGGATGGAGATCCCCCTCATGACCGCCCGTACCCAGCGCAACCGGCTCTTCGCAGCCGGTGTGGTCGCCGCCTCGGTCTCCCTCGTGCTGACCGGCTGCAGCAGCAGCAAGAGCGACGGCGGCGGCGCCCCCAACGCCTCCGCGACCGTCAACGAGGTCAAGTCCGACCCCAAGCTCGCCGCCCTCGTCCCGGACGACGTCAAGGCGGCCGGCAAGCTCGTGATCGGCGCGGACGCCTCCTACGCGCCGGACGAGTTCAAGGACGACAGTGGCAAGATCATCGGCATGGACGTCGACCTGGCCAACGCCATCGCCGCCAAGCTCGGGCTGAAGGCCGAGGTCCAGGACTCCGGCTTCACCGCGATCATCCCCGGCATCCAGTCGAACAAGTTCCAGCTCGGCATGTCGTCCTTCACGGACAACAAGGAGCGCGAGCAGATCGTCGACATGGTCACCTACTTCAACTCCGGCAGCGCCGTCGCGGTGAAGAAGGGCAACCCGGAGAAGATCGACCCGAAGGACCTCTGCGGCAAGAAGGTCGCCGTCCAGACCGGCACCACCCAGGCCGACGAGATCAAGGACACCCGCGACCCGGACTGCGCCAAGGCCGGCAAGCCGGGCATCCAGAACGGGGGCGACAAGTTCGACCTCCAGACGGACGTCACCAACGCCGTGGTCTCCGGGCGCGACCAGGCGCTGATGGCCGACTCCCAGGTCGTCGACTACGCGGTCAAGCAGTCCGGCGGCCAGCTGGAGAAGATCGGCGAGACCTACGGCACGGCCCCCTACGGCGTCGCCCTGGCCAAGGGCTCCAAGCTCACCCCGGCGATCCAGGGCGCCGTCCAGTCGCTGATCGACGACGGCACCTACAAGCAGATCCTCACCAAGTGGGGTGTCGAGGCCGGCGCCATCGCCAAGTCGGCCGTCAACGGCGCCGTCAGCTGACCCTCGTACGCTTCATCTTCTCCCCCGAGGCCACACCGTGAACTCTTTGGACAAGGGGACGGCGGAGAAGGGGCGGCCTGAGATCATCAAGGCCGTCCCCGTCCGCCACCCCGGACGTTGGGCCGGCGCCGTCGTCATCGCCGTACTCGCGGCGATGCTGCTGAGCGCCCTCTTCACCAACCCCGCTTTCAAGTGGGACATCGTCGGTCAGTACCTGTTCCACGACAGCATCATGCACGGCCTGCTGGTGACGCTGGAACTGACCGTGCTCGCCATGCTCATGGGTGTGGTCGGCGGCATCGTCCTCGCGGTGATGCGGCTGTCCCCGAACCCGCTGCTGGCCGGCGTCGCGTGGGTCTACATCTGGATCTTCCGCGGCACCCCGGTGCTGGTGCAGCTGGTGTTCTGGAACTTCCTCGGCCTGATCTGGGCCAAGCTCTCGATCGGCGTGCCGTGGGGGCCGGAGTTCTGGTCCGAGCAGACCAACGTGCTGATCCCGACCTTCGTCGCCGCGCTGCTGGGCCTCGGCCTCAACGAGGCCGCCTACATGGCGGAGATCGTCCGCGGCGGCATCCAGTCGGTGGACGAGGGCCAGGCCGAGGCCGCGCACGCGCTCGGCATGAGCCGGTTCCAGACCATGCGCCGGATCGTCCTGCCGCAGGCCATGCGGGTGATCATCCCGCCGACCGGCAACGAGACCATCTCGATGCTCAAGACCACCTCGCTGGTCTCCGTGATCTCCCTGGAGGAGATCTTCCGGGCCGGCCAGGTGATCTACTCCCGGAACTACCAGAACATCCCGCTGCTGATCGTGGTGAGCCTCTGGTACCTGTTCTTCACCTCGGTGCTGACCATCGGTCAGTACTACATCGAGCGCCACTACGCCCGGGGCTCCAACCGCACCCTCCCGCCCACCCCGCTGCAGCGGCTGCGGGGCCTGTTCGCCGGGAAGCCCGCCCCGAAGACGACCGCCGACGTCGTCCCGGGGCTCGAGGGAGGTGGTCACGTATGACCGATCTGACCAAGACCCCCGCCGACGCCGCGGCCGCCGCCGAGCCCATGGTCCGGGCCGAGAACGTGCACAAGTCCTACGGCCTGGTCGAGGTGCTCAAGGGCATCGACCTGGAGGTCCGGCAGGGCGAGGTGTTCTGCCTGATCGGCCCGTCCGGCTCCGGCAAGTCGACCTTCCTGCGGTGCATCAACCACCTGGAGAAGATCAACGGCGGCCGCCTCTGGGTGGACGGCGAGCTGGTCGGCTACCGGCAGCGGGGCGACCGGCTGCACGAGCTCAAGGACCGCGAGGTCGCCCTCAAGCGGCGCGACATCGGCATGGTCTTCCAGCGCTTCAACCTGTTCCCGCACATGACCGCCATCGAGAACGTCATGGAGGCGCCGGTCCAGGTCAAGGGCGAGAGCAAGGCCGACGCCCGCGAGCGCGGCATGGCCCTGCTGGAGCGGGTCGGCCTGGCCGACAAGGCGAAGAACTACCCCTCGCAGCTCTCCGGCGGCCAGCAGCAGCGCGTGGCGATCGCCCGCGCGCTGGCCATGAAGCCCAAGCTGATGCTCTTCGACGAGCCCACCTCCGCGCTCGACCCGGAGCTGGTCGGCGACGTCCTGGACGTCATGCGCGGCCTCGCCGAGGAGGGCATGACGATGGTGGTCGTCACCCACGAGATGGGCTTCGCCCGCGAGGTCGGCGACGCGCTGGTGTTCATGGACGGCGGTGTGGTGGTCGAGTCCGGCAGCCCCCGCGAGGTGCTCACCGACCCGCAGCACGAGCGCACCAGGGCCTTCCTGTCCAAGGTGCTCTGAGCCCGTACCGTCGGCGCCCGGCAGACCCGTCCTGCCGGGCGCCGACGTCTGCCCCGCCCGGGCGCCGACGCTTCCCGTCCGGGCAGGAGGCAGAGTCTCCGTCCGGGTAATAGGCTGGAGGCAGTCAGCCCGTTACCGAATTTCTGGAAGGACCCCTGTGGAGCTCGCCGCCTACGCCGACCTCGCCGTTCGGCTGGTGAACACCGAGGAGCCCGAGCGCGGCACCGACACGCTCACCTCCGTGGAGGCGGTGCGCGCCCTGTTCTCCGACTCCTCGCGGGCCGCCGCCCTCGCCGACGAGTCCGACCTGCCCCGGCTGCGGGCGGTGCGGACCCGGCTGCGCGGGGTCTTCGAGGCCGCCGCCGACGGGGACGAGGTCCGCGGCGTCGACCTGCTGAACAGCCTGCTCATGGAGTACCCCGTCAGCCCGCTGATCTCCGGGCACGACTACCTGGACGACGCCGGGCGGCCGCGCTGGCACCTGCACCTGGCCGACAACTCGCCGACCGCCACCGCGCACTTCAGCGCGGTCGCCTGCATGGGCCTGGCCGTCCACCTGACCGAGCTGGGCGCCGACCGGCTCGGCATCTGCCAGGCCGCGCCCTGCCGCAACGCCTACCTGGACACCTCGACCAACCGCTCCCGGCGCTACTGCTCGGACCGCTGCGCGACCCGCGCCAACGTGGCCGCCTACCGGGCCCGCAAGCGCCAGGAGGCGGAGGCGGCGAACCGCGCTCTCTAGACTTCCTCCACCCAGGCGCCGAGCCGGCGGGCCAGGCCCGGCACCCGGGCCAGCCGCGGGGTGAGCAGCAGCCGCTCCAGCCGGCGCCCCGGCGCCAGCCAGGCCGGGCGCGGGCGCAGCCGCAGCAGCACCCGGCCGAGCACCAGCTCGTCCGGGACGGCGCCGTAGCTGCGGCTGTCGCTGTCCACCGGGCGGTTGTCGGAGAGCAGCCACCAGCCGGCGGCCCGGCGCTCGGCGGCCCGCTTCACCACCAGCAGGTCCTGCTGGAAGGGGTGCCGGAAGAGCACCACCGCGCCCGGCCGGATCGGTGCGCCGTAGCGGACCAGCAGCTGGTCGCCCTCGCGCAGGGTCGGGACCATCGACGGCCCGGCCACGTCGACCAGTCCGAACGGCAGCGCACCGCCCCGGTCCCGTCCTCCGGCCCCGGCGCCCTCCGGCCGCGTGCTCCGCGCCACGACTCCTCCTCCCGCTCCGCCCGCCCCCAGTCTGCCGTACGGACCGTCACCTGTTCGATGTCCGGAATACGCCGGTTCCGCGTCCGCCTTTTGCCCTAGGCCCACCGCCCGATCGCGAATCCGCGGGGGCGGAAGGGTAATCTCGGGCGCGGGAAGACGATCTAAGGAAGGACTCCCATGTTCTCTCGTCTGTTTGCACCGCGCGCCACCGCCCACGCCCACTGCGACCTGCCCTGCGGCGTGTACGACCCGGCGCAGGCCAAGCTGGAGGCCGAGTCGGTCAAGGCCACCCAGGAGAAGTACCAGGCCAACGAGGACCCGCACTTCCGCGCCCGCGCCATCATCATCAAGGAGCAGCGCGCCGAGGCCGTCAAGCACCACATCTCGGTGCTGTGGAGCGACTACTTCAAGGCCCCGCACTTCGAGAAGTACCCGCAGCTGCACCAGCTGATCAACGACACCCTGAAGGCCGCCTCGGCCGCCAAGGCGTCCACCGACCCGGCCACCGGCCAGGCCCTGCTGGACCTGATCGCCGAGGTCGACAAGATCTTCTGGGAGACCAAGCAGGCCTGAGCCTGACGCGTCGCCACCCGACCGCCCCCGTCCGCACCGCCGGACGGGGGCGGTCGTGCGTTCACGTCCCGATCCCACCCGGCCCCTGTCCCGATCCCACCCGGTAAGGGTTGCCTGCCCTGAGTGGCTGTTATGCTGCCAGGGCGTCCGAGGGGGAAGTCCGGTGCGAATCCGGCGCTGACCCGCAACGGTGAGCGCGGCCGTACCAGCCCGTACGACCGCGCCAGCCCGATCGCCCCCGGCCGCTGACCTCCCGACAACTCGCCGCGGACTGCGAGGGGAACGGCGCCCCGGCACGCCTCCGGCCCGCGCCCGCCCCGGCGCACCCGCGGCCCGAGGCAAGGCGCACCCGTGAACCGCGCACCCGCAGACCGAGCGGTCGGCCCACCCGCCCGCCGCACACCCGTCCTCCCGCTCGCCCTCGGCCTCGCCGTCGCCCTGCTGCTGTCGCTGGTCTGCGGGGTCGCCCTCGGCTCCTCCGGGCTCGGGCTGCCCCGCGTGCTGCGGCTGCTGGGCGCCGGGCTGACGGGCGGCCGGCTGGACGCGGGCGAGGCGGCCGCGTACGCGATCGTCTGGGAGATCCGGCTGCCGCGCACCGTGCTGGCCGCCGTGGTCGGCGCCGGGCTGGCCGCCTGCGGGGTCGCCGTCCAGGCCCTGGTGCGCAACGCGCTGGCCGACCCCTTCGTGCTCGGCGTCTCCTCCGGCGCGGCCGTCGGCGCCAACGCCGTCCTGCTGTTCGGCGCCTTCGCCTCGCTCGGGGTGTGGGCGGTCTCCGCCTCCGCCTTCGGCTCCGCGCTGGCCGCCATGACGCTGGTCTACCTCGCCGCCCGCACCGCGTACGGGCTCACCCCGCTGCGGCTGGTCCTCACCGGCACCGCCCTGTCCTACGGCTTCTCCGCCACCACCACGCTGATGGTCTTCGCCGCCGACCGCGGCGAGGCCGCCCGGGACGCCATGATGTGGCTGCTCGGCAGCCTCGGCGGCGCCACCTGGGGCAAGGTGCCGATCGCCGCCGCCACCGTGCTGGCCGGCCTCGCCTACCTGGCCTGCGCCGCCGGCCGGCTGGACGCCCTCGCGATGGGCGACGAGACCTCCGCCTCGCTCGGCGTGGACCCGGACCGGCTGCGCCGCGAGCTGTTCGTGGTGACCGCCGCCGTCACCGGCACCGTGGTCGCGGTCAGCGGGGCGATCGGCTTCGTCGGGCTGCTGGTGCCGCACCTGTCGCGGATGCTGGTCGGCGCCGGGCACCGCCGGGTGCTGGTGATCGCCCCGCTCGCCGGGGCGCTGCTGCTGGTCTGGGTGGACATCGCCTCGCGCACCCTGCTGGCGCCCGCCGAACTGCCCGTCGGGGTGTTCACCGCGGTGCTCGGCGTGCCCGTCTTCCTGGTGATGATGCGCCGCCGCGGCCAGGCCTTCGGAGGCGCCCGATGACCGACCTGACCGACGCGACCCGCGCCGCGGCGCCGACGGTGGCCGAGGACCTCGCCGTGGACGCCGTCTCGGTGGAGCTGGCCGGCACCCGGCTGGTCCACGAGGTGAGCCTGGCGGCCGCCGCCGGGCAGGTGGTCGGGCTGATCGGCCCGAACGGCAGCGGCAAGTCGACCCTGCTGCGCTGCGTCTACCGGGTGCTGGAGCCGGCCGGCGGCGCCGTCCGGCTGGCCGGCGACGACCTGCACGCGCTCACCGCCCGGGAGGGTGCCCGCCGGGTGGCCGCGCTGACCCAGGAGCACTCCGCCGAGTTCGACTTCACCGTCGCCGAGGTGGTCGCCATGGGCCGGCTGCCGCACCGCCGGGGCTTCGGCGCCCCGGCCGACGGGGACGAGCGGCGCTGCGCCGAGGCGCTGCGCAAGGTCCGGGCCGGACACCTCGCCGAGCGGGGCTTCCTGAGCCTGTCCGGGGGCGAGAAGCAGCGGGTGCTGTTCGCCCGCGCCCTGGTCCAGGAACCGCGCCTGCTGGTGCTGGACGAACCCACCAACCACCTCGACATCGCGCACCAGTTGGAGGTGCTGGCGCTCGCCCGGGAGGCCGGTCCGACGGTGCTCACCGCGCTGCACGACCTCAACCTGGCGGCGGGCCACTGCGACCTGCTGTACGTGCTGCGGGCCGGCCGGATCGTCGCCTCGGGGCCGCCCCACGAGGTGCTCCGGCCCGCCCTGCTGGCCGAGGTGTTCGGCGTCCGGGCCACTCCGGTCCGGCACCCGGAGACCGGCGCCCTCCAGCTGCTGTTCGACCGCCTCCCCTGACCCCCTAAGGAACTCCCGTGCGCACCAAGGCCGTTGCCACCGCCGCCCTGCTCGTCCTCGGACTCACCGCCTGCGGCGCCGAGATCGCCCCGAAGGAGGCCGCCACCGGCTCCGCCCACTACCCGGTGACGGTGCGGAACTGCGGGGACGAGCTCACCTTCGACCGCAAGCCCGCCCGGGTGGTGACCAACGACGTCGGCATCACCGAGCTGATGCTCTCCCTCGGCCTCGCCGACCGGATGGCCGGCTACGTGATGCCCGACGACAAGGGCAAGATCGACCAGGTCCCCTGGAAGGACGGCTACCAGCAGACGAAGTGGCTCTCCAAGCAGCGGATCACCAAGGAGATCGCGCTGGACGCCCGGGCCGACCTGGTCTTCGCCGGCTGGCACTACGGCTTCGACGAGGGCCTCGGCTTCACCCCGCAGGCACTCAAGGGCCTCGGCATCGCCTCGTACGTGCTCAGCGAGTCCTGCCGCAGCGGACAGGGCACCGAGCGCGGCGTGATGGACCCGCTGGACGCGCTCTACACCGACCTGGCCAACCTCGGCGCGATCTTCGACGTCCGGGACCGCGCCGACCGGCTGATCGCGGACTTCAAGGCGCGGATCGCCGCCGTCCCGCAGCCCGAGCGCCGCCCGTCCGTCTTCCTGTACGACAGCGGGCAGGACAAGCCGTACACCGCCGGGAAGTTCGCCGCCGCGAACGAGATCATCGCCAGGGCCGGCGGGACCAACGTGATGGGCGACCTCTCCGACAGCTGGGTCACGGCCGGCTGGGAGACCGTGGTGCGGCGCGACCCCGAGGTGATCGTGATCAACAACTACGGCGGCACCGGTGCCGAGGAGAAGCGGCGGTTCCTCACGTCCTTCCCGCCGCTGGCCGGCGTCGCCGCGATCCGGAACGACCGGATCTTCGTCATGGACTACGTCGACCTGGTGGAGAGCCCGCGCAACCCGGCCGCGATCAGCGCCCTGGCCGGGTACCTGCGCACCGTACCGGCCAACTGACCGGCCCGCTCCGCGCTCCTCCGGGCCGGTGGCCGCGGGCGTACGCTCGAGGTACGAGCCGACGGAACCCGACCGGAGGAGCGAGACCATGACCACCACGGCGGCCCCCGCCGCCTTCGACACCCGCGCGCTGCGCGAGGGCATCGAGCGCCGCGACGCCGACACCCTGCTGGCGCTCTACGCGGACGACGCCGAACTGCGCGTGGTCGACCGCAGGACCCAGCCCAGCCACCCCCTGGTGATGCACGGCCGGGACGAGATCGGCGCCATGCTGGAGGACGTCTACGGGCGCGAGATGACCCACAAGCTGGAACAGGTGGTGGTCCAGGGCGACCACGTCGCGTTCCTGGAGTCCTGCCGGTACCCGGACGGCGTCCGGGTGCTGATGTCCTCGATGGCCGGCCTGCGGGACGGCCGGATCGTCGACCAGACCTCCGTCCAGGCCTGGGACGAGAGCGGTCCCGAGCAGTAGGCTCACTGGCATGATCCGCACCGCCGTCGCCACCGACGTCCCCGTCATCCACGCCATGGTCCGCGAACTCGCGGAGTACGAGCAGGCCCTGCACGAGGCGAAGGCCACCGAGGAGCAGCTGCACGAGGCCCTGTTCGGCGAGAACCCGGCCCTGTTCGGGCTGATCGCCGAGGACGACGCCACCGGCGAGCCGGTCGGCTTCGCGGTCTGGTTCCGCAACTTCTCGACCTGGCGCGGCACCCACGGGATCTACCTGGAGGACCTGTACGTCCGTCCCCAGGCGCGCGGCGGCGGCCACGGCAAGGCGCTGCTGCTGGAGCTGGCCCGGATCGCCGTCGAGCGCGGCTACTCCCGGGTCGAGTGGTCGGTCCTGGACTGGAACCAGCCCTCGATCGACTTCTACAAGTCGATCGGCGCGGTGCCGATGAGCGAGTGGTCGGTGTTCCGGCTCACCGACGAGGCGCTGGCCGCCGCCGGACGGCGCTGAACGGCTCCCCGGAGTCCGGGGAAAGGGTCTGCCACCCTGCGTCGCAATGCCTTACCATGAGTAACTCCCGAACCGGGTGCGGAAGGCAGAGCGATGGCGGATCCGCGACGCCGGAGCCCCCCAGGGGTAGCAAGCGGGTAACAAGCGGGGTACCAAGAAAGCACAGCGCGCCACCCAGGAGGCAAGGGTGTCCCAGATCGACGGCGATCTCGGTGTTCAGGACTTCGTGGAGGTCCGGCTGCCCGCAGCCGGCGCCTACCTCTCGGTCCTGCGAACGGCGACGGCCGGGTTGGCGGCCCGGTTGGACTTCACGCTCGACGAGATCGAGGACCTGCGGATCGCGGTCGACGAGGCCTGCGCCATCCTGCTCCAGCAGGCGGTGCCCGGCTCCGTGCTGTCCTGCGAGTTCCGGCTGGTCGGCGATTCGTTGAAGGTCACCGTCGCCGCCCCCACCACCGACGGCAAGGCCCCCGAGCGGGACACCTTCGCCTGGACGGTGCTCTCCGCCCTGGCCGGCGAGGTCGACTCCTCGGTCGGCGAGGACAAGACCGTGTCGATCAGCCTGCACAAGAAGCGCGGTGGCTCCCCCGCCCACTAGTCGGGCACCGGACCGCACGACCGAGCAGCACCGAGCAGCACCCGCGCAAGGGCCGTCCGCCGCTCCCCGCCCCGGGGTCCGACGGACGGTTCCCGGTACCGCCACCCACGCGGTACGACCAACGAGACGATTCCGGGGCCGCCGGCCCCGGTGCTCCCGGAACGGAACGGGGGAATGGCCGTGAGTGATCTGGACCGTACCGGCCTCGCGACGGCGGGACCTGCCGTACCGACCCAGGCGAGCGTTCCCGGCCTCGCCGCCAACGACGAAGCGCACCCGAAGGACGCCCAGCGGATGAGCCACCCCACCGAGCCGACGTCCGAGCCGACGCCTGCCTCCGTGCCGCCGGACCCGGCGGCCGGGACGGACGCCGCGGCCGAGCCGGACCAGGCGGCCGAGACCGAGCTGCACGGCGCCGTGCCCGCCCAGGGCTCGCACCGCACCGGCGCCCCGGACCGGGAGGCCGCCCGCGCGCTGTTCGTCCGGCTGTCCGCACTGCCCGAGGGCTCCCCGGAGCGGGTCGAGCTGCGCAACCAGCTGGTGCGGATGCACATCCCGCTGGTCGAGCACCTGGCCCGGCGCTTCCGCAACCGGGGCGAGCCGCTGGACGACCTGACCCAGGTCGCCACCATCGGCCTGATCAAGTCGGTGGACCGCTTCGACCACGAGCGCGGGGTCGAGTTCTCCACCTACGCGACGCCGACCATCGTCGGCGAGATCAAGCGGCACTTCCGCGACAAGGGCTGGGCGGTGCGCGTGCCGCGCCGGCTCCAGGAGCTGCGGCTGTCGCTCACCACGGCGACCAGCGAGCTCTCCCAGCGGCACGGCCGCTCCCCCACGGTGCACGAGCTGGCCGAGCACCTGGGGATCTCCGAGGAGGACGTCCTGGAGGGCCTGGAGTCCGCCAACGCGTACTCCACGCTGTCCCTGGACGTGCCGGACAGCGACGACGAGTCGCCGGCCGTCGCGGACACCCTGGGCGCGACCGACGAGGCGCTGGAGGGCGTCGAGTACCGCGAGTCGCTCAAGCCGCTGCTGGCCCAACTGCCGCCCCGGGAGCAGAAGATCCTGGTGCTGCGGTTCTTCCGGAACATGACCCAGTCGCAGATCGCCGCCGAGGTGGGGATCTCCCAGATGCACGTCTCCCGGCTGCTCGCCCGGACCTTGGCCCAGCTGCGGGAGAAGCTCCTGGTGGAGGAGTAGGACTGACGGCCGCTCAGCTCCGGCTGCGCGGCCGCCCGGTCCCCCGGCGGCCCTGTGCGCCCAGCCCCTAGTCCTCGGACGGGGCGTACAGGGCCGCCGTCGACTTCGGGTTCAGCAGGCAGCCGATGCCCACCAGGCCGAGCACGCCGACCAGCACGCCGCCGGCGGCCATCGCGCCGCCGTTCTCGATCATGTAGTAGGCGACCGGCAGGCAGATCGAGTTGGTCAGCACCGCCGGGCTGCGGCCCCAGCGGCGCTCCTTGAGCAGCGCGAGGGCGGCCAGCACCGGCAGCACGCCGAGCAGCACGATGACCGCGCCGCCGAACTCGTTCAGGGCCAGCTGCTTGGCCTGGCCGGACAGCGCGGACACCATGTCCCCGACGCCGACGACGGCCAGCGCCACGCCCTCCAGCGCCGTGATGGCGGCGCCCAGGGTCAGGGAGGCCGGGCGGCCGGCCGGGGCTGCGGATGCGGAGGTTTCTGCGGTCACTCCAGCAGGGTAGCCGCCGGTCGGCCCGTACCGACCCGTAGGCTTTCCCCATGCGCGCTCTCCTGGTCGTGAACCACAAGGCCACCACCACCAGTGGCCGGACCAGGGACGTACTGATCCACGCCCTGCGCAGCGACCTCAAGCTGGACGTCGCCGAGACCCAGTACCGGGGCCACGCGCGCGACCTGGCCCGCGAGGCGGCGGAGGACGGCACGGTCGACCTGGTGGTGGCGCTGGGCGGGGACGGCACCGTCAACGAGGTGGTGAACGGGCTGCTGGCGCACGGCCCGGGCGAGAAGGTCCCGCGACTGGCCGTGGTGCCGGGCGGTTCGACCAATGTGTTCGCCCGCGCGCTGGGCCTGCCCAACGACCCGGTGGAGGCCACCGGCGCCCTGCTGGACGCGCTGGAGCACGGCCGGGAGCGGCCGATCGGGCTGGGCAAGGCGATGACCGAGGGGCTGCCGGACCGCTGGTTCACCTTCACCGCCGGCCTCGGCTTCGACGCCGGCGTGGTCGGCCGGGTCGAGGAGCAGCGCCGGGCCGGACGCAAGTCCACCCACGCCCTGTACGTCGGCCAGGCGCTCCGGCACTACTTCACCCAGCGTGAGCAGCGCCGTTCCGGCCCGGTCTCCCTGGAGCTGCCCGGCCACGAGCGGGTGAAGGGCCTGGTGCTGTCGATAGTCAGCAACACCTCGCCCTGGACCTTCCTGGGCAACCGCCCGGTCTACCCCTCACCGCTCGCCTCCTTCGACACGGACCTGGACGTCTTCGGCATCACCCGGATGACGGCGTTCGGCACGGCTCGAACGGTCCGTCAGATCCTGCGGTCGTACACGCCTTCGAGCGACGGCACCCCTCCGGCCGGGCCGTCCGGGAAGCACGTCGTCTCCTATCACGACGTCAGACACTTCACCTTGGTTTCAGAGGAACCGGCCCCGTTCCAGGTCGACGGCGACCATCTTGGAGACAGGAGTCGCGTCAGTTTCACAGGCGTACGGCGGGCACTGCGTGTGATTGTGTGACCGGAAGGGGGGTTCCTCCTTCTTCTCGAACGCACAAGCCCCCTTCACTCCATAGAAGTACCGGCTGTGAGCTAGGCGACACCGAAGAATCCAAAATTCCTCCCCGAAGGGGGTTGTATCCGAGCCCGAGGTTTGCGAACCTCTACATGGCGATCGGGACACATCGCAGCGACGGCGACTCCGGAACCACAGGAGCACCGACCGCGGGGCGTCCCTCGAATCGCCGAATCCCCCTCAGCACAGACCACCCGGGCCCGGCGGGCCTTTGGTCTCTTTTGCTGTTGCGGGATTCGTGAAAGCGTTCACATTCACAAGCCATTCGATTATGCCGATCGGGCCACCCCCCGCGGCAGGAGGAGTTGGACGACCATGGACTGGCGCCACCGCGCTGTCTGCCGCGAAGAGGACCCGGAGCTGTTCTTCCCGATCGGGAACACCGGTCCTGCTCTGCTGCAGATCGAGGAAGCCAAGGCCGTGTGCCGCCGCTGTCCGGTGATGGAGCAGTGCCTCCAGTGGGCGCTCGAGACCGGCCAGGACGCCGGCGTCTGGGGCGGCATGAGCGAGGACGAGCGCCGCGCGATGAAGCGCCGGGCCGCCCGCAACCGCGCCCGCACCGCCTGATCGCCCCGCGATCACACGCCGTAGCACCAGCAGTAACCGCCGTACCGATCGACACATGATCAAAGGCTTCCCTGCTCCTCCTGGTGAAGCCTTCCGCACCAAGGACCTCGCCCTGCCAGGTCCCGCGACACCGGACCCGCCCGGACACTTGATACTGTTCACTTAGAGCAATATCGTGGAGCTGTGGCGCTCACCGTGTGCAACGCACCGGCGAGGTGTCGCACCACCCAGAGCCCCCGCTCCGGCCGACTCCCCCCGACGGCCGGAACGGGTTGAGAGGCCCTGTCGACCCACCCCCCCGGTCGACAGGGCCTCGTTTCTGTTTCCGCAGCCCGTTCCGCGCCCGGCCGTACCGCCCGCTTCCCGGCTTCCCGTGCGGTTCCGCACGCCGGCGCGCGGGGCGTCCACCCGGCGCTTCCGCCGAGCGCACGCCCCTGCCGAGCACCGTCACGCGGCTTCGCGCACCTCCGCGCGGTTTCGTGCGGCTTCGCGCGGCTTCGCGCGGCTTCGCGCGGCCGGACCCCCGGGCGGGCCGGGCCCTCAGCGGACCGGGATCTCCAGGACGACCTTCGTCCCCCCGTTCGGACCGGCCACCATGTCGAAGGTGCCGCCCAGCTCCCCGGTGGCCAGCGTCCGGACGATCTGCAGCCCGAGGTTGCCCGCCGTCTTCGGGTCGAACCCCTCCGGCATGCCGCGGCCGTCGTCCTGCACCGTGATCAGCAGGTACTCCTCCGGGCGGGCGCCGCCGTTCCAGCTGTCCGACCAGCCCATCCCGGTCGCCGGGGCGCGCCCGCGCAGCGCGCTGACCTCCAGGTTCCCGGAGGCCGTCGGACCGAACGCGTGCTCCAGGGCGTTCTGGAGCAGTTCGGTCAGCACCATCGACAGTGGGGTGGCCACCTCGGCGGACAGGATGCCGAAGCTGCCGGTGCGGCGGGTCGCCACCCGGCCGTCCTGGGACAGCTCCATCACCATCGCCAGCACCCGGTCGGCGATCTCGTCGAAGGCCACCTGCTCGTCCAGCGCCTGGGAGAGCGTCTCGTGCACGATCGCGATCGAGCCGACCCGGCGCACCGCCTCGTCCAGCGCGGCCCGGCCGGACTCCGACTCCATCCGGCGGGACTGCAGCCGGAGCAGGGCCGCGACGGTCTGCAGGTTGTTCTTCACCCGGTGGTGGATCTCCCGGATGGTGGCGTCCTTGGTCATCAGCTCGCGGTCGCGGCGGCGCAGCTCGGTCACGTCCCGGCAGAGCACCAGCGAACCGGTCAGGGTGCCCTTGGGCTTGAGCGGGATCGCCCGCAGGGTCACCACTCCGCCCTGCGCCTCCACCTCGGTCTGCCGGGGGGCCCAGCCGCTCGCCAGCTTCACCAGCGCCTCGTGGACGGCCGAGCGGGACGGCGGGGCGAGGTCGGCGGTGGCCCGGCCGAGGTGGCTGCCGACCAGGTCGGTGGTGAGGCCGAGGCGGTGGTAGGCGGAGAGCGCGTTGGGGCTGGCGTAGGTGACGATGCCGTCCGCGTCCAGCCGGATCAGGCCGTCGCCGACCCGGGGCGCGGCGTCCATGTCGGCCTGCTCGACGCCGGGGTAGGGGAAGGAGCCGGCCGCGATCATCTGGGCCAGGTCGGAGGCGCTCTGGAGGTAGGTGAGCTCCAGCCGGCTCGGGGTGCGGACGGTCAGCAGGTTGGTGTTGCGGGCGATCACGCCCAGCACCTTGCCCTCGCGCCGGACCGGGATCGACTCGACCCGGACCGGGACCTCCTCGCGCCACTCCGGGTCGCCCTCGCGCACGATCCGGCCCTCGTCGAAGGCGGCGTCCAGCAGCGGGCGGCGGCCGCGCGGGACGAGGTGGCCGACCATGTCGTCCTGGTACGAGGTGGGGCCGGTGTTGGGCCGCATCTGGGCCACCGAGACGTAGCGGATGCCGTCCCAGGTGGGGATCCACAGCACCAGGTCGGCGAAGGAGAGGTCGGAGAGCAGCTGCCACTCCGAGACCAGGTGGTGGAGCCATTCCACGTCGGCCCCGGTGAGGGTGGTGTGGCGGCGGACGAGTTCGTTCAGCGAGGGCACATGGCGAGGGTAGCGCCGCAGGTCCGGGCGGGGCGCGGCGGACCGGTGGACGGACCGGTGGGCGGACCGGCCGGCCGGCCGGCCGGTGGACCGCTCGGCGGGCCGGCTCCCGGGGCTCCGGCGGAAGGGCTCGCCGGGGCCCGCTCACCCCTCGGAGTTGTTTAGACCAATTTTCCGAGAGGCCTGGACAACCGAGATTGGTCTAGTCCACAATGAAAGGGCACCAAGGAGAGGCCCCCGCGCAACTGCCCTGACCGCGCGCGGCCCCTCCTCGGTCGGACGCCGCCGAACGAGGACCCCGCACAGTTCTCGATCGGCCCGGTGCCCGACGACAGCTCCGGGCTGCGGTGCCGCATGGGTTGAGGGTCCCGTGTCGGCGCCGTGGCCCGTAGTGTTTTCGGCCCGCTCCGGCCGCCCCGGCCCCGTCGGCCCGGCCCTCCCGAACCACGTTTCCGCCGCTCAGGGAACCGGCCCCGGTCCACAGCCTGTGGACCGGGGCCGGCGCGCGTGCGGGGGCGGCTACCGCGTCTCGGTGACCTTGGCCAGGGCGCGCGGGGAGTCCGGGTCCTGGCCGCGGGCGATGGTCACCTCGTAGGCCAGCAGCTGCAGCGGCAGGATCTCCAGCACCGGCTGCACCTCCTCGGGCACGCCGGCCGGCAGCGCGAAGCCCGCCGAGGCGGCCTCCACCTGCGCCTGCTGGCCGACCACCACCAGGTCCGCGCCGCGCCCGCGCAGGCGGTCCAGCACCGGCTGGAGGGCCTCGCCGCCCTTGCCGTCCGGGACGATCGCGATCACCGGCGAGACGTTGTCCACCATGGCCAGCGGGCCGTGCAGCAGGTCGGCGCCGGAGAACGGGGTGGCCGGGATGTAGGTGGTCTCCATCAGCTTGAGCGCCGCCTCGCGCGCGGTCGGGTAGCCGTAGCCGCGCGAGGTGATGACCAGGCGCTGGGCGAAGCGGTAGCGCTCGGCCAGCGCCTTCACCTCGGCCTTGCGGGCCAGCACCCCCGCGGCCAGGGCCGGCAGCTCCTTGGCGGCCGAGCCGTCTCCCCCGCGCAGGCCCTCGACCAGCAGGTAGAGCGCCAGCAGCTCGGCGGTGTAGGTCTTGGTGGCCGGCAGCGCCTTCTCCGGTCCGGCCAGCACGTCGATGTGGAACTCGGAGACCTCGGCGAGCGGCGAGTCGGCGTTGTTGGTCACCGCGAGGGTGATCGCCCCGGCCTCGCGGGCGGCCTTGGTGGAGGCCACCAGGTCGGGCGAGCCGCCGGACTGGCTGACGGTGACCACCAGGACGTCGGTGAGGTCGGGCTTGGCGCCGTACGCGGTGGTGGTGGACATCGAGGTCAGGCCGGCCGGCTTGCCGAGCAGGATCTCGATCAGGTACTTGGCGTACAGCGCGGCGTTGTCGGACGTGCCGCGCGCGGTGAGCAGGACGAAGCGCGGGCGGCGGGCGGCGATCTGCGCGGCGACCTCGCGGATCTTCGGGGCACCCTCGTCGAGGATGCGCTGGAGGACGGCCGGCTGCTCGGCCATCTCCGCCGCCATGATCCGGCCGGGGACGGGAACGGTCTGCGGGTCGGACATCTGGGTCTGCCTCCGATGAGACGGTTCGACCCCGCCCGGGCGGCTGCCCGGCGGGGACCTCCACGGCGGCGAGTCCGCACACTCGCTGCGGTTCTGCGTGCGGCAATCCTACGGGCGCGTCCCCCGCCGGGCACCTCCGTCCGCGGGCCCGCGCGCCCCTCGGCGCGCCCCGTCGGCCCGGCCTCCGGCAGCCCGGCCGGCACGCCCCCTCCGGAGCCGGGAGGGGCGTGCCGCGACGGGCGCGACGGAGGGTCAGGACGCCTTGTTGATCAGCTGGTCGATCGCCGCGTCGGCCTCCTTGGTGGCCTGGTCCACCGACTTGCCCTTGAGGATCGCGACCAGCATGTCCGGGATGATCTTCTGCTTCTCGACCGCGCTCCAGCCGGGGGCCAGCGGGGTGAACCAGGCGTCCGGGACGGCGTTGGCCGCGGCGGCGGTGGTCGGCTTGTTCTTCAGCGGGTTCAGCTGGGTCAGGTTGTTCGGCAGGATGTCCTTGTCGGCCAGCGCCTGCTCGGACTTGGTGCTGGTGAACATCCGGATCCAGTCGGTGGCCAGCGCCACCTGCGGGGACTTGGCCGTGACGGCGAGGTCGGAGCCGCCGATGAAGGTCGGCAGCGGCTTGCCGTCCGGGCCGGGCATGGTGGCCACCTTGACGGCGTCCTTGATGCTCGGGTCGCCGGTGACCGGCGCGGTGACGCTGGCCGCCTCGTAGCCGTTGCCGTAGAAGGACGCGGCGTGCCCGCGGGCCATCGACTCGAACTGGTTCTGCTCGTTCAACGCCAGGTCGCCCTTGTTGTACTTGCGCACCAGGTCGACGAAGTGGCCGATGCCCTGCTGGGACTTGGGGTCGTGCAGGGTGCCGTGCCAGTTGCCGGAGCCGTCGAACTTGGCGATGCTGCCGCCGTACGCGGCCACGTAGCTCATCGCCGCGTACCAGTACGGGCCGGGCAGGTAGAGCGGGGAGTACGTCTTGTCGGCCTTGTTCCGGTCCGCGACCTTGTCCAGCGCGGCCAGCAGGTCCGCCTCGGTCTTCGGGAAGTCCGCGCTGCCGGTGGCCTGCTGGAAGACGGCGGAGTTGTAGATGGCCACCCGGGAGCCGGCGTAGTAGGGCACGCACCAGAGCTTGTCCTGGTACGTACAGGTGTTGGCGAGCGCCTTGATCCAGCTGTCGGAGTTGTCGAAGGTGCTGCGGTCCACCGGGGCCAGCGCGCCGGAGAGCACGTACTTCATGGTCTCGGTGTTGCCCAGCTCGACCACGTCGGGGGCGTTGCCCTCGGCGATGGCCTTGTCGAGCTTGCCGACCTTGTCGGCCCAGCCCTGGTAGACGAGCTTGAGGCTGACGTTCGGGTACCTCGCCGCGAACTCGTCGTTGACCCGCTGGACCAGGTCCGGCCAGTTCTTCTGGGCGTCGTCCATCAGCCAGACGGTGACGGTGCCGCCGGCCGCGTTCGCGTCCGCGGAGCCGCTCGCACCGTCGCCCGCGGACTTCGCGGACGAGGAACAGGCCGTCAGACCGACCGCCAGGGCCATGGTCCCGAGCGCCGACATGAGCTGACGCTTCTTCACGCCATCCTCCGAGGGGGTGTAGAGCCGTGTTGCCCGCCGGCAGCGTGATTGGCGCCCGCGGCGGAGGGTCCGGACAGGGGGCGGCGAAGAGCTTCGGGGAGGGCCGATACCACATCCGGCGAGGTTGAATCTCGAACCGGATGACTGGACTCTGGCCTAGACCACAGGTGGTGTCAACGATCAAAAGCCTTACTCGGGACGGCCGTTGCAGAGCTGTTGTACCGCGTGGCGGGCAGTCGCCACCCCATCACCCTCAGTAGATCTTAAGGTGGATTTAAGGCTCACTTGAGGGAACACGGTCACTCGGCGAATCCGCAGGTCGACACCGGGGAAACGGAACGGGCCCGCCATGCGACATGCGCATGACGGGCCCGTGGGCGGACGCCCACCGGACACGGCCGGTGACGTCCCGCCGATCGGTTCAGCCGACCGCTCCCGGCTGCCCGGTGAGGACCTCCACGGCCGCCAGTCCGCAGACCCGGGCGGCGCCGTGGGTGGCGATGTGGAGCGCGCCGACCGGCTCGGACTGGGGCAGGCCCATCTCGACCACGGCGGCGTCCGGCCGGGCCGCCACCAGGCGGTTCAGCGCGGCGGACATCCACGCGTGCCGGTGGGCGTCCCGGACCACCAGCACCAGGCGGCGGCCCTCGGCCTCCGCCACCAGCTCGCCGACCAGGGCGTCCAGCAGCTCCGGCGCGGCCTCGGCCGCCGAGACCTCGCGGGTGCGGGTGCCGGGGAAGCGGTCGGCCAGCATGCCGGCCACGCCCCACGGGGTGACGTCGCCGACCGCGATGTTCGGCTCGTCCGAGAACGAGGCCACGTACGGGCGCTCGCTCACCGGCGGCACCGCCAGACCCGGCGCCCGGACCACCCTGAGCGCCCGGCGCGCGGCCCGCAGGCCGACCGCCAGGTCCGGCTCGACCCGCTCGCCCTGGGCCGCGATCCGGCCCCAGCTGCCCAGCGACCGGACCCGCGCGGCGGCGTCCGCCAGCCGC
>NZ_JBEXJK010000064.1:0-27957 GCF_040609095.1 Kitasatospora sp. NPDC004799 | reverse complement strand
CCGGGAGAAGGTGCCCACCTCGGCGCTCTCCCGCGGGCTCGCCGGGCTCGCCGGACGTACCCTGATCGTCACACCACGCCCAGCGCGTACGCCGCGAAGAGCGCCGCCGCGGCCCCGGCCACCGCCTTGCCGCCCCGGGAGAAGGCCGTCCACGGGCCGTCGAACCGGCGGGTGTACCAGCCGATCGCCACCAGCACGGCGCCGAACAGCGGCAGCAGCGCCAGCCGGGCGGCCACCCAGCCGAGCGAGTCCGGCGCGGTGGTCAGCCCGGGGACGGCGCCCAGGACGGCCGCGCCGGGCACGGCGACGGCGAGCATCGCGCTCTGGTGCCAGCAGAAGATCGTCATCGCCGACAGGTTGACCACCACGACCGGCAGCCAGAGCAGCGGACGGCGGGTCAGCAGCCGGCCCAGCCGCTCCCGCAGCAGCACCGCGGCACCGCACTGGAACGCGGCCAGGGCGAGCACCAGCAGGGACGGCGGGTGCGAGTTGGTCCGCTCGGCCCCGGGCACGCCGACCATGCTGGCCGGGTAGTGGAAGACCAGCAGCAGCGCGGCGAACAGCGCGCCGCCGCCGAGCAGCAGCACCCGGGCCGCCGGGCGGCCGAGCCGGCCCTGCGCCCAGAGCACGCCCAGCTGGTAGCCGAACAGCCAGCCCGGCAGGATGTTCAGCAGCGCGACCCAGGACGGCACCGCCCCGGCCCACGGCCCGTAGCGCAGCAGGTCGACGGCGGCGACCGAGGCCACCAGCAGGCCGGCCGACCAGCCGCCCAGCCGGCGCCCGGCGGCCACGCAGAGCGGGGTGAGCGCGGTCAGCCCCAGGTAGACCCCGATGTACCAGAGCGGCTGCACCACCAGGGTGGCGCCGGTGCGCAGGGTGTCCGCCGGGACGCCGAGCGCGGGCAGCAGCGGGATCAGCGCTGCCCAGACGGCCGTCACCCCGAGCACCGGGCGCAGCAGCCGGACGCTCCGGGCCAGCAGCCAGCCGCCGTAGGTCACGCCCCTGGCCCGGGCCCGCTCCAGCGAGCGGACCGAGGAGTGGCCGCCGACCAGGAAGAACACCCCGAGCATCTGGAGCACCCAGCTGGCCGGGGCGAAGAAGCCGAGGGTGGAGAGCGGGCTGGCGTTGTGCAGGACGCCGTCGGGGGAGCGGGTGAAGCCGCCGAGCATCCAGTGGCCGACCGGGACGGCGAGCAGGGCGAGGGCGCGCAGCCCGTCCAGGGCTCGGCCGCGGTCGGCCGGGGTCTTCGCGTCGACCCGCGCGGCGGCGCGGCGCAGGGCGGTGAGTGGCACGGCGGTGAGCGGCCGCGCGGGTCGGGGCGGCCGGGCGGTGCGGGGCGGCGCGGTGCGGGGTCGGGTGGGCAGGGTGCTGGCCATGGTGGTGCTCCTTCCGGTGCGGGCGGTCAGGCGCGGCCGAGCGCGACGGCGGCGTAGGCGGCGAGGGAGGCGGTGCCGGGGGCGAAGTAGCCGTTGTGGCCGTGGGATCCGGTGGCGGGCAGCGGGCGGGCGCCGAAGCCGGGGGCGGTCGGGTCGGCGCCGTGGCCGAGGCCGAGCAGCCGGACGTTGGGCACGTCACCGATCCAGTCGGAGCCGTTGCGGGCGGTGGCCCAGAGCGGGACGCCGGGGTCGAGCTCGGCGGCCGAGTCGATGCCCATGCCGGGCGAGCCGAGCACCACCACGCCGGAGGCCTGCGCGGGGGTGGGGCGGGCCAGGCCGCAGACCACCGAGCCGTAGCTGTGGCAGAACAGGGTGGGCGGGGCCTGCGGGCGGGTGCTGGCGGCGAGCCCGTCGAGCAGCCGGGTGAGGCGGGGGGCGCCGGCCCGGGCCAGGTTCTCGGTGGCGGCGTCCGGGCCGAGACCGAGCGGGGTGGTGTAGCCGGCCCAGGCGATCACGGCGGTCCGCCGGTCGGTGGCGTCCAGGAGCGCGCGGGCCATGCCGGCCGGGGTGCCGTACGGGTTGGTGGTGCGGTCGAAGCGGAGCAGGTCGATGTCCGAGCCGGGGACGACCACGGCGGTGCGGCGGGCGGTGGCCAGGTCGCCGTACACCTCGGCGACCTGGCCGCGGCCGCGCGGGTCGAAGGCGAGGATCTGCCGGCCGCCGTCGAGCAGGGCGCGGTAGCGCTCGGCGCGGGTGCGGGCGGCCTCGTGGTCCTGCGGGGTGAGGGCCGGGTCGGCGGCCCGGGCGAGTTCGCGGGTGCGCTCGGCGGTCAGGGCCAGCGCGTTGGCCCGGTACCGGAGGGCGACCGGGGCGCCGTCCAGGTTGCCGACCACCAGCGGGTGACGGGCGGCCAGGGCGTCCTGCTGGGCGGGGCCCAGTCCGGCGAAGAAGGCGGCCACCCGGGCCGGGTCGGTGGTGGCCGGGTCGGGCAGCGGCCGGCCGAGCGAGGCGTCGGCCGTCCAGGCGGCGCTGCCGGGCGGCGGGCCGGTGACGGGGGTCTGGGTGTCGGCGGCCCAGCCGCCCGTGCCGAGCACCACCGCCAGTGCCGCCACGGCGGCGGCGAGCGCCCGTCCGACCCGGATTCCGCGCATGTCCCTGTTCCCCCTCGTCCGTCCGGCCGCCGACTCGGTTCGGCTGCCGACGGAGAGGAAGGTAGGAACGCGACGGCCCCGCGGACGTCACACCGCGGGGCCAACTCCCGGGTGCTACCCGGGTATCAGGAGGATTTCCCCCCTCGCGGGAGGGGGGTCACCGGGGTGGGGGCAGCCCCCCTACTCTCCGGGGGTCACCAGCCCGGACTCGTAGGCCAGGACCACCGCCTGGGCGCGGTCGCGCAGGCCGAGCTTGGCGAGGATGCGCCCGATGTGAGTCTTGACGGTCTGCTCGGCGAGGACCAGCGCGGCGGCTATCTCCTGGTTGGACAGGCCGCGGGCGATCAGCTCCAGCACCTCGGTCTCGCGCGGGGTCAGGCCGTTGAGCCGCACCTTGGGGTCGCGGCGCCGCGCCGGGCGGGTGCGGGCGAAGTCCTCGATCAGCCGGCGGGTCACCGAGGGGGCGAGCAGCGCCTCGCCCGCCGCGACCACCCGGACCGCGGCGATCAGGTCGGCCGGCGGGGCGTCCTTGAGCAGGAAGCCGCTGGCCCCGGCGCGCAGCGCCTCGTACACGTAGTCGTCCACGTCGAAGGTGGTCAGCATCAGCACCTTGGGCCGGTGGGCGCCCGGCACGGCCGGGTCGAGCAGCCGCCGGGCCGCCTCCAGGCCGTCCATGACGGGCATCCGGACGTCCATCAGCACCAGGTCCGGGTGGGTGCGGCCGTTGACCTCCAGGGCCTGGGCGCCGTCCGCCGCGTCCCCCACCACGTCGATGTCGCTCTGGGCGTTGAGCAGGGCCGCGAAGCCCGCGCGCACCATGGCCTGGTCGTCGACGATGATCACGCGGATGGTCATGCGGTGGTCTCCCGGGGGGTGTCTGGGCGGTCGAGGGGCAGGACGGCGGCCACCTTGAAGCCGCCGTCCGGCAGCGGGCCGGTGTCCAGCCTGCCATCGAGCAGCCGGACGCGTTCCCGCATTCCGACCAGACCCTGTCCGGTGCCCTCGACCGAGGCCTCCAGCGACTCGGTGCGCTCCGGCGGCGGCCCGTTGACCACCGTCACCAGCAGCGCCGGACCGTCCGTGGTCAGTGACACCCAGGTCCGTGCGCCGGGGGCGTGCCGCACCACGTTGGCCAGCGCCTCCTGCACGATCCGGTAGGCGGACAGGCCGACGGCCTGCGGCACCAGGTCCACCGTGCCCGGCTCCACCGCCAGCTCGGCCGGCACCCCGGCCCGGCCCACCGTCTCGACCAGCTGGGCGAGTTGGCCGACCCCGGGCTGCGGGGCCTTCTCCCCGCCGGACTCCTCGCTGCGCAGCACGCCGAGCAGCCGGCGCATCTCGGCCAGCGACTCGCGGGCGGTGCCGGCTATCGCGCCGAACTCCTCGGCGGCCTCGTCCGGGACCCCGGTGATCCGGTACGGCGCGCTGGCCGCCTGCACCGCGATCACCGACATGTGGTGCGCCACCACGTCGTGCAACTCCCGTGCGATCCGGGCGCGTTCCTCCAGCAGGGTGCGGCGCTCGCGCTCGACCTCGCTGATCTGCTCCTGCTCGGAGAGCAGCCGGCGCGCCTCGGCGCGTTCCCGCAGGGCTCCGCCGAGCACCAGGACGGCGCCGGTCAGGGCGGTCGCGAGGACGGTGTTGTCCCCGGTGTAGTCGGCGCCGAGCCCGGCGACCGACAGGGCGAGCCCGGCGCCGGCGGTGACCAGCCAGACCGCGACCAGGGTGCGCCGCGGTTCGCGGAGGGAGAGCGGGACCATCAGGAACAGGTAGCCGACCAGGCCGGTGGGGATCCACGGCCAGGGGCCGCCGGTCCCGCTCCCGGTGGTCAGGGCCAGCAGGGCGGCCAGCAGGTGGGTGCCGCCGATCATCCACCAGGCGGCCAGCGGCCGGCTCACCGCGAGCAGCAGCGGGACGGTCTGGGCGACCGCGAGGGCGCCGGCGAGTCCCCCGCTGAGCCCGTAGTCGCCGGTCATCACGTTGATCCCGCTGGGCAGCAGCGAAGCGATCGCGGCCACCGCGAGGGCGTACGGGAGGTGGTGGACCCACGGGCGGGACGACCGGACCAGCAGCGGGGTGTGGTCGGCGGACGGCCGGGCGAGCGTGGTGAGCAGGGCCCGCACCGCGCCGCCCGGGCCGGACCCGGTGGAGGAGTTGATCATCCGGCCAGATTAGGGGCGCGGCGGCCGCCGGGCGTCCGTCCGGGGGACGGTATCCGCGGTAGTACTCCGGTACGACCCGGCGCTCAGGCGTGCCAGTGGCCGGCCAGGGCCGGGCCGAGCTGGTCGAAGTGGCGCTCGATCACCGCGACCATGCCCTCGGGCCCGGCCGGCTCCTGCTCGGCGCTCCAGGACAGGTGGGCGGCGCGCACCAGGCTGCCGAAGACGGCGGCGAGCACGACCGGGCGCAGGTCCTCGGCCGGGTCCAGGCCCTCGCGCTCGGCGAGCACCTGGACCACCAGCCGCTCCTGTTCGGTGACCCGGCGCAGGTGGGCGGCGAGCAGCGGGGGCGTCTCCTCGATGATCCGCAGCAGTTCCAGGGCGCTGCCGATCGAGCCGGGGCCGGAGATCTCCGCGCTGCCGAGGTCGCGCCAGGCCTTGACGATCGAGGCGCGCAGGGCCTGGAGCGGGGTCTCCTCGGCCGGGCGGCGGCGCAGGCACTCGATGAAGTAGTCCTCGGCGACGGCCATCACGGCGAGCGCGACCTCGTCCTTGTTGGCGAAGTAGCGGAAGAAGGTGCGCTGGGAGACGTCGACGGCGGAGGCGATCTCGTCGACGGTCGTGTGGGCGAAGCCCTGCCGGAGGAAGAGCAGGTGGGCGGCCTGGATCAGGGCGTAGCGGGTCTGCTGCTTCTTGCGCTCGCGCAGTCCGGGCGCGCGCCCGGGGCCCTCCGGGGCGTCGGTGGTGCGGGGGGTGTGAGCGGCCATGGCGGGGGCCTTCCGGAGCGCGGGGTGTGGCGGGTGGGAGCACAACCCTAGCGCTCTGACAAATGGCAGTTGTGGCCAGAAGTCACTGTTTGCCGAATGTCAGGGGCTGACATAATCTGCCGGGGTGGCGCCCGTCGGGCCGGGGCACCTGTGGGGACGGGTGGGCCGGGGCGCCACCACCACGTCCCGCACCAGCCACGCCCCCGGAGGGCCCAGATGAGCCAGTCCGTCGTGAAGAACTCCGAGGCGGACGCACCGTCGCCGCCGAACCCACCGTCGGGGGGCGGCCTCAAGGGGCACCCCTGGCTGACCCTGCTGACCGTCGCGGTCGGCGTCATGATGGTCGCGCTGGACGGCACGATCGTCGCCATCGCCAACCCGGTGATCCAGGAGAAGCTGCACGCGGCGCCCTCCGAGATCCAGTGGGTCACCAGCGGCTACCTGCTGGCCCTGGCGGTCTTCCTGATCACCGCCGGCAAGATCGGTGACCGGTTCGGCCACAAGAACACCTTCCTGGTGGGCGCGGTGGGCTTCGCCGCCACCTCGGCCGCGATCGGCTTCGCCGGCAACATCCAGACCGTGATCGCCTTCCGGGTGCTCCAGGGCCTGTTCGGCGCGCTGCTCCAGCCGGCCGCGCTCGGCCTGCTGCGCGGGGCCTTCCCGGCCGAGAAGCTCAACATGGCGATCGGCATCTGGGGCGGCGTGATCGGCGCCTCCACCGCGGCCGGCCCGATCGTCGGCGGCCTGCTGGTCGAGCACGTCAACTGGGAGTCGGTGTTCTTCATCAACATCCCGGTCGGCCTGATCGCGCTGGCGCTGGGCCTGTGGGTCCTCCGGGACGTCCGGGCCGAGAACGCCGCCAAGTCCTTCGACCTGCCCGGCATCGCGCTGCTCTCGGTCGGCATGTTCGCGCTGGTCTTCGGCATCATCAAGGCCCCCGAGTGGGGCTGGGGCGACGCGAAGACGCTGCTGTTCCTGGGCGGCGCGGTGGTCCTGATGGTGCTGTTCGCGCTCTGGCAGGGCAAGGCCCGCGAGCCGCTGATCCCGCTCAGCCTGTTCCGCTCGGTGCCGCTGTCGGCGGGCGTGCTGCTGATGGTGCTGATGGCCTTCGCGTTCTTCGGCGCGCTCTTCTTCGTGACCTTCTACCTCCAGAACGTGCACGGGATGAAGCCGGTCGAGGCCGGCGTCCACCTGCTGCCGATGACCGGCATGATGATCGTCGGCTCGCCGCTGGCCGGCATCGCGATCGGCAAGCTGGGCCCGCGCATCCCGATCGTGGCCGGCATGCTGATCACCACCGCCGCGATGTTCGGCATGTCCACGCTGGAGACCGACTCCGGCAACGGCGTGATGTCGCTCTGGTTCGTCCTGCTGGGCCTCGGCCTCAGCCCGGTCATGGTCGGCGCCACCGAGGTGGTCGTCGGCAACGCCCCGCTGGAGCTGTCCGGCGTGGCCGGCGGCCTCCAGCAGGCCGCGATGCAGGTCGGCGGCAGCCTCGGCACCGCGGCGCTGGGCGCGCTGATGGCCGCCAAGGTCGGCGACGTGCTGCCGGGCAACTGGGCTAAGGCCGGCCTGCCGCCGGTCGAGGGCGAGGCGGGCGAGGGCCTCAAGCAGGCCGCCCAGCTCGGCTTCGCCCCGCCGGCCCCGGCCGGCACCCCGCAGCAGGCGGTGGACGCGATGGCCGGAGCCGTGCACGAGTCCTTCGTCAGCGGCATGTCGCTCGCCTTCGCGGTGGCCGCCGTGGTGGCCTTCGCCGCCGCCCTGCTCGGCCTGTTCACCCGCCGCGGCGCCACCGACGCGGGCCCGGCCGTGCACATCTGACGGCCGCGTAGCGGCTGGGCCGCGTAGCGCCGCGTCCCCGTAACGCCGAGCCGCGCAACGCCGAGCCGCGCAACGCCACGGCCCCGGACTCGCTGGAGTCCGGGGCCGTCGTGGTTCCCCGGGCGGGGGGTGCGTCCGCCGGTCAGGCGCGGGTGAGCGCCACCAGCGGGACGGTGCGGGCCTCCGAGCGGAAGCCGGCGAACTGCGGCTGGGCGGCGATCTGGCGGGCCCAGAGCGCCTCGTGCTCGGCCGGGTCGACGGTGGTCGCGAGCGCCGGGTAGCGGTCGGCCCCGACCTCGACGGTGACCTCCGGGCGGGCGACCAGGTTGCGGTACCAGACCGGGTCCGTCGCGCTGCCGCCGTTGGAGGCGAAGACCACCAGCCGCTCGCCGTCCGCCAGGTAGACCAGCGGGGTGGTGCGCGGCTCGCCGCTGCGGGCGCCGACCACGGTGAGCAGGAGCAGCGTGGCGTCGGCGAGTCCGCCGGTGACCGCGCCCCCGTTCGTCCGGAACTCGGCGATCACCTGGCGGTTGAACTCACCCGCGCCGTCGGCGGGTTCGGGGTGCTGGGGGTTCGGGACCGGATTCGTCATGGCAGCGACGTTAGGATCTGACATCCATGTGACATTCAAGCCGAGCCCGGCGGATGTGAGGGGGATCACATGAAGATCGGGGAGCTGTCCCGGCTGACCGGGGTCAGCCCGCGCCTGCTGCGCTACTACGAGGAGCAGGGGCTGCTGGTCAGCGCGCGCCCGGGCGGCGGCCACCGGCGGTACGCGGCGGACGCCCCGGAGACCGTCCGCCGGATCCGGCACCTGCTGGCGGCGGGCCTGCCGACGGCGGTGATCCGGGAGGTGCTGCCCTGCGTGGAGGGGGTGGGCGCGGACGACGTCCCGGCGCTGGCCGCCTGCACCCGCCGGTACCTGCGAGGGCAGCTGGACGGCGTCAACGAGCGGATCTCCGAGCTGCAGCGCAACCGCGACTCGCTGACCGCGCTGCTGGAGCTGAGCGAGCGCACGGCGGCCTGAGCGGTCGCCGGCCGGAGCACAGGGCGCCCACCACGCCGAAGGGCCGGACCCCCCGAGGGGAGTCCGGCCCTTCAGTGTCTAGCGGGCGATCAGGCCTCGCCGCCGGCGGCACCCGGGTCGGCCGCGGCCACGTCCAGCAGCTGGTAGCGGTCGATCGCGTCCTTCAGCGCCGAGCGGTCGATCTTGCCCTGCTTGGCGAGCTCGGTGAGCACCGCCAGGACGACCGACTGCGCGTCGATGTGGAAGAAGCGACGGGCCGCGCCACGGGTGTCGGCGAAGCCGAAGCCGTCGGCGCCCAGCGACTGGTACTGACCCGGCACCCAGCGGGCGATCTGGTCCGGCACCGCGCGCATCCAGTCGGACACCGCGACGACCGGGCCCTCGGCGCCCTGGAGCTTCTGGGTGACGTACGGCACGCGCTGCTGCTCCTCGGGGTGCAGCAGGTTGAACTCCTCGGCCTCCACCGCGTCGCGGCGCAGCTCGTTCCAGGAGGTCGCGGACCAGACGTCGGCCTTGACGTTCCACTCCTCGGCGAGGATGCGCTGGGCCTCCAGGGCCCACGGCACGGCCACGCCGGAGGCGAGGATCTGGGCCGGGATCTGGCCGGCGGTGCCCGGAGCGTACTTGTGCAGACCCTTGAGGATGCCCTCGACGTCCACGTTCTCGGGCTCGGCCGGCATCTTGATCGGCTCGTTGTAGACGGTGAGGTAGTAGAACACGTCCTCGCCGTGCGGGTGCTCCTCGCTGGAGCCGTACATCCGGCGCAGACCGTCCTGGACGATGTGCGCGATCTCGAAGCCGTACGCCGGGTCGTACGCGACGACGCCCGGGTTGGTCGAGGCCAGCAGGTGCGAGTGGCCGTCGGCGTGCTGCAGGCCCTCACCGGTCAGCGTGGTGCGGCCGGCGGTGGCGCCCAGCACGAAGCCGCGGGCCAGCTGGTCGGCCATCTGCCAGAACTGGTCGCCGGTGCGCTGGAACCCGAACATCGAGTAGAAGACGTACACCGGGATCAGCGGCTCGCCGTGGGTGGCGTAGGACGAGCCGGCGGCGATCAGCGAGGCGGTACAGCCCGCCTCGGAGATGCCGTCGTGCAGCATCTGGCCGGTCGGCGACTCCTTGTAGGCGAGGAGCAGGTCCCGGTCGACCGACTCGTAGGTCTGGCCGAGCGGGTTGTAGATCTTCGCCGACGGGAAGAGCGAGTCCATGCCGAAGGTGCGGTACTCGTCCGGCGCGATCGGCACGAAGCGGTTGCCGATGCCCTTGTCCCGCATGAGGTCCTTGAGCAGCCGGACGAACGCCATGGTGGTGGCGATGGTCTGGTTGCCGGAGCCCTTCTTGACCGCCTTGTAGGCGTCGTCGCCGGGCAGCTCCAGCTTCCGCGGGCGGACCTTGCGGGTCGGCACGTAGCCGCCGAGCTCCTCCCGGCGGTCGTGCATGTACTGGATCTCCTCCGAGTCGCGGCCCGGGTGGTAGTACGGCGGGAGGCCGTCCTCGAGCTGCTTGTCGGTGATCGGCAGGTGCAGCCGGTCGCGGAAGCGCTTCAGGTCCTCGACCGTCAGCTTCTTCATCTGGTGGGTGGCGTTGCGGCCCTCGAAGTTGGGGCCCAGCGTCCAGCCCTTGACCGTCTGGGCGAGGATGACCGTCGGCTGGCCCTTGTGCTCGCGGGCCGCCTTGAACGCCGCGTAGATCTTCTTGTGGTCGTGGCCGCCGCGACCCAGGTGCTGGATCTGCTGGTCGGTCATGTTCTCGACCATGGCGCGCAGGCGCAGGTCGCCGCCGAAGAAGTGCTCGCGGATGTACGCACCGGTCTCGGTGGCGTAGGTCTGGAACTGGCCGTCCACCGTGGTGTTCAGCTTGTTGACCAGGATGCCGTCGCGGTCCTGCGCGAGCAGCGGGTCCCAGCTGCGGTCCCAGACCAGCTTGATCACGTTCCAGCCGGCGCCGCGGAACTGCGACTCCAGCTCCTGGATGATCTTGCCGTTGCCGCGGACCGGGCCGTCCAGGCGCTGGAGGTTGCAGTTGACCACGAAGGTCAGGTTGTCCAGGCCCTCGCGGGCGGCCAGGGACAGCTGGCCGAGCGACTCGGGCTCGTCCATCTCGCCGTCGCCCAGGAAGGCGTAGACCTGCGAGTCGGAGGTGTCCTTGATGCCGCGGTGCTCCAGGTAGCGGTTCATCCGGGCCTGGTAGATCGCGCCGAGCGGGCCGAGGCCCATCGAGACGGTCGGGAACTCCCAGAAGTCCGGCATCAGCCGCGGGTGCGGGTAGCTGGAGAGGCCGTACGGGGCCTTCGACTTCTCCTGGCGGAACGCGTCGAGCTGCTGCTCGGTGAGCCGGTCCAGCAGGAAGGCGCGGGCGTAGATGCCGGGCGAGGCGTGGCCCTGGAAGAAGACCTGGTCGCCGGACTCGCCCTCGGCGTCCTTGCCGCGGAAGAAGTAGTTGAAGCCGACGTCGTACAGCGACGCGGAGGAGGCGAAGGTGGCGATGTGGCCACCGACACCGATGCCCGGGCGCTGCGCCCGGGAGACCATGACGGCCGCGTTCCACCGGGTCGCGTTGAGGATCTTCCGCTCGATCTCCTCGTTGCCGGGGAAGAACGGCTCGTCCTTGGTCGCGATGGTGTTGACGTAGTCCGTGCTGCGCATCTCGGGCACGGCGACACGCTTCTCGCGGGCGCGCTCGATCAGCCGCAGCATCAGGTAGCGGGCGCGCTCACGCCCCCGCTCGTCGATGGCCGCGTCGAGCGACTCCAGCCATTCCGCGGTCTCCTCGGGATCGAAGTCCGGGACCTGACTCGGAAGGCCGCCAATGATGATCGGGTTGCGATCGGATCCGGAAGCCACGCTGTTCCTTCACTGTCGGTCGAAACTGAGGTGTGTCGCGCCGCCTCCATCGTGCTACCGCGCTCGGAGATCCGTCATCTCTACCGATCGGTAACCGTTCCGTCTGGTGGGCGGGCCGGTCTGGCGGCGTGCGGTGCGGGCGTCTTCGTCCGCTCCGCACACCCCCGGGTGTTACGAAAAGAGGTGGTCCGACCTGGTGTCCCGTCCGCCCGATGGCGGGCGGCCGGGGTGAGGGCCAACAGGAGACTCTACGCCCGCGCACGCGCGGACCCCGAATGCCGTTCGCATCTCGGGCACGCGTACGGCCTGTGGGCCGGGACCACCCGAAGCATCCTCGGCGCATGCGGAAAAGGGCAAATCGGTGTGATTCCCGCCACGCCGCGCGGCGTGTCCCGCTGCGACACGTCAACCTTTGGAGGGGATCGGGGGTCGGGTACTTGCGCGAACCGCCGCGCCCGTGTGGACTACGGCCACAGCCTCGGCATGGACGCCGAGCCGAATACTGGAGGTTATTCCCGTGAGCGCGACCGCGGACCCCGCGGACAAGTCCAACCCGGCGACCCGTCTCGGCTTCGAAGAGGGCCAGATCGTCCAGGAGCTGGGGTACGACGAAGACACCGACCAGGACCTCCGCGAGGGCATCGAGGAGATCACCGGTGAGGAACTCGTCGACGAGGACTACGACGACGTCGCCGACGCCGTCCTGCTGTGGCACCGCGACGACGACGGGGACCTCACCGACGCCCTCGTCGACGCGCTGGAGTACCTCGCTGAGGGCGGCCTGATCTGGCTGATGACGCCCAAGACCGGGCGTGACGGCCACATCGAGGCCTCCGACATCAGCGACGCGGCCAAGACCGCGGGCCTCTCCCAGACCAGCTCGATCAACATCGTCAAGGACTGGGCGGCCACCCGGCTGGCGACCAAGTCCACGCCGCCGAAGGGCGGCGGCAAGCGCTGATCGGGCCCTGAAGCCCCGTCTCGGGCCCCGTCGGAGGAACCCCCTCCGGTGGGGCCCGCGGCATGTCCGGCGCCCCGGCCGACCGTGCCCGGAGCCCCCGGCCGACCGCGCCCGTCGGGCCGGTCCCGCGTCCGCGGCCGGCGCCCCGGGACGGCCCGCCGGAGCGTTCGCGGACGGCGAACGGGACGGGGCCGCGGCCGCCCGCCTCATCCGTTCGGCGGAACGGCCGTAAGCGGATGCGAGGATGTGCCCTGCCGCGCCCGCCGCGCGGCGCGGTCGCGTCAGAAAGGTCCCGTCCATGGCCATCGAGGTCGGCTCCCAGGCTCCGGACTTCGAGCTCAGCAACCAGCACGGCGAGGCCGTCCGGCTCTCCGACTTCCGCGGCGCGAAGAACGTCGTCCTGGTCTTCTACCCGTTCGCCTTCACCGGCGTCTGCACCGGCGAGCTGGGCGCGATCCAGCGGGAGCTGGCGGGCCTGCAGAACGACACCGTGCAGGTGCTCGGCCTGTCCTGCGACTCGCAGTTCTCCCAGCGGGTGTTCGCCGACCGGGAGGGCCTCGACTTCCCGCTGCTGGCCGACTTCTGGCCGCACGGCGAGGTCGCCCGGGCGTACGGCGTCCTGGACGAGGAGCGGGGCTGCCCGCTGCGCGGGACCTTCGTGGTCGACACCGCGGGCACGGTGCGCTGGAGCGTCGTCAACGGCCTCCCGGACGCCCGGGACGAGCGGGAGTACCTGAAGGTCCTCGCGGGGCTCTGAGGCCCCGCTCCGGGCCCCGGGCGGTCCGCCGCGCCCTCGCGGGCACCCGCCGGCCGGGTGCCGTGGGGACGTGTCCGGCCTGATCAGGGGTGCGGACGGGAACCCCGTACTACGCTCGGGCCGTTGGCGGAGTGGGGTGCGGGGGCCGATGGGCCTCCCGACGCCCCGGACCGCACCACCGGGGGCACCACTGGACGTGCCTCCCGATTCTTGGAGGACTAGTGGGAGTCAGCCTCAGCAAGGGCGGCAACGTCTCGCTCACCAAGGAGGCACCGGGCCTCACCGCCGTGCTCGTCGGTCTGGGCTGGGACGTCCGGACCACCACCGGTGCGGACTTCGACCTGGACGCCAGCGCCCTGCTGTGCAACGCCCAGGGCAAGGTCGCCTCGGACGGCAACTTCGTGTTCTTCAACAACCTGAAGAGCCCGGACGGCTCGGTCGAGCACACCGGCGACAACCTGACCGGTGCGGGCGAGGGCGACGACGAGGCGATCAAGGTCAACCTGGTCGGCGTGCCGGCGGACGTGGACAAGATCGTCTTCCCGGTGTCGATCTACGACGCCGAGACCCGCGGCCAGAACTTCGGCCAGGTGCGCAACGCGTTCATCCGCGTGGTGAACCAGGCCGACAACACGGAGCTGGCCCGCTACGACCTCTCCGAGGACGCCTCCACCGAGACCGCGATGGTCTTCGGCGAGCTGTACCGCAACGGCGCCGAGTGGAAGTTCCGCGCCATCGGCCAGGGCTACGCCTCCGGCCTGCGCGGCATCGCGCAGGACTTCGGCGTCAACGTCTGAGCCCTCGCCGGCACCCTGCGGCGCGGGCTTCGCGCCGTACTCCCGGGGCGGCCCCGGACCTCCGCGGTCCGGGGCCGCCCCGGTTCCGTCCGCCCCGGTGCGGAGCCGGTCCGTCGCGCTGCGAGGATGTGAGTTCAGGAAGTTCAGCCGACCGGAGCCGGTCGGCCGGGGCCGCGGGGGATTACACCTGGATGGCGCCCCGGGAGAAGCAAGGGAGGAAGAACGTCATGGTGGTCACGCTCGCCAAGGGCGGCAACGTCTCGCTCACCAAGGCCGCGCCGAACCTGACGCAGGTCCAGATCGGCCTCGGCTGGTCCGCCCGTTCGACCACGGGCGCCCCGTTCGACCTCGACGCGAGCGCCCTGCTCTGCGGTGGCGGACGAGTGCTCGGCGACGAGTACTTCGTCTTCTACAACAACCTCAAGAGCCCCGAGGGCTCGGTGGAGCACCAGGGCGACAACCTCACCGGCGGCGACGACACGGGTGACGACGAGGTGGTCCTGGTCAACCTGGACCTCGTCCCGGTGCAGGCCGACAAGGTGGTCTTCGCGGTCTCGATCTACGAGGCCGAGGCGCGGCTCCAGAACTTCGGTCAGGTCCGCAACGCCTACATCCGGGTCGTCAACTCGGTCGACGGCCAGGAGGTCGCCCGCTACGACCTGTCCGAGGACGCGTCCAGCGAGACTGCGATGATCTTCGGCGAGCTGTACCGCTACGCGGGCGAGTGGAAGTTCCGCGCGGTGGGCCAGGGGTACGCCTCCGGCCTGCGTGGCATCGCGCTCGACTTCGGCGTGAACGTACAGTAAGGGCGGAAATCCGACTTGTCGCACCCGACCCGATCATGAGAACTGAGGGCGGTGCGGGGGTGACCTGACCGGGCCCGGCCCGGTCAGGGCGGCTCGGGGACGAGGCGGCCCCCGACACGGCCAGAACCCGAAAGGTAGCCAACTCCCGTGTTCCTCCGCACATTCGGCTGGTCGTTCGCGATCACCGCCATCGGCCTGGTCGCGGCCGGACTGCTCTGGGGAGCCCAAGGCTTCGGCATCGTGCTGATCCTCTCCATCCTGGAGATCTCCCTGTCGTTCGACAACGCGGTGGTCAACGCCACGGTGTTGAAGCGGATGAACCCGTACTGGCAGAAGATCTTCCTGACCGTCGGTGTGCTCATCGCGGTCTTCGGCATGCGCCTGGTCTTCCCGCTGCTGGTCGTCGGCCTCACCGCGAAGCTCACCCCCACGACGGTCATCGACCTCGCGCTGCACTCCGACAAGACCCACGAGGGCCTCACCTACGGCCAGTACCTGGAGGCGGCCAACCCGGCCATCGCGGCCTTCGGCGGCGTCTTCCTGCTGATGATCTTCCTCGACTTCATCTTCGAGGAGAAGGACTACAACTGGCTGGCCTGGATCGAGCGCCCGCTGGAGAAGGTCGGCAAGCTGGAGGCCTTCTCCAGCGTCGTCGCCCTGGTCGCCCTGCTGCTCGCCTCCAACTTCTTCGCCGAGGAGCACGCGGAAACCGTTCTGCTCGCCGGCGTCCTCGGCCTGGTCACCTACCTCGCCGTCAACGGCCTCTCCTCGATCTTCGAGTCGGGCCTGGAGGCCGAGGAGGAGCGCGAGGAGGCGGCGGAGAAGGCCGGCAAGTCGATCGTCCAGGTCGGCGGCAAGGCCGCGTTCTTCCTCTTCCTCTACCTGGAGGTCCTGGACGCCTCGTTCTCCTTCGACGGCGTGGTCGGCGCGTTCGCCATCTCCAGCGACATCTTCCAGATCACCCTGGGCCTGGGCATCGGCGCGATGTACATCCGCTCGCTGACCGTCTTCCTGGTCCGCAAGGGCACCCTGGACGACTACGTCTACCTGGAGCACGGCGCGCACTACGCGATCGGCGCGCTGGCGGTGATCCTGATGGTCGGGATCAAGTACCACATCCCGGAGATCGTCACCGGCCTGATCGGCGTCGCCTTCATCGGGCTGGCGCTCGGCTCGTCGATCCTGCGCAACCGGCGCGAGGGTGCGAACGAGGAGCCGGAGCTGGTCGGCACCGGCAAGTAGTCCAGTAGTTCCCAGGCAAGCGGAACGGCCGCCTCCGGGGTCTCCCGGGGGCGGCCGTTCCGTTGTCCCCACCTGTGGGGCGCCGGGGTCAGCCGAGCTGCTGCTCGATCGCGCGCAGCTTGCGCTCCAGCGAGTCCAGCTTCGGCATCGACAGGGTGTCGTCGTCGGCCGTCAGGTCGATGGCCGAGTCGCTGCGGGACGACCCGGTGCCGGAGACCGACGAGGACGAGTACGAGGACGAGTAGGAGGACGAGTACGAGGAGCCGACCGCGGCGCGCGGGCGGCGGCCGGCGTCCAGGGCGGCCGGTTCGAGCGGGTCGGCGGACCGGCGCGAGGACGAGGAGGACGAGGACGGGGCGGAGGTCGGGGTGGTGGCGTCGGATCCCGCGGCTAGGGCAGGCTCCGTAGCGCTCGGGCCGTCTCCGGCAGCCGTGAGGGCGGGCACCTGGCGGCCGCCGCGGGTCCGGGCGAGCATGCCGCCCTGGCGGGAGATGGCCTTCAGCTCGGCCCGCTCGCGGCGGTCGGCGGTCCGGGCGCGGGCCTTGGCGTCCAGCTTCGCCTGGCGCTCCTCGCGCACCTCCTCGACCGCCTCGTCCAGGCTGCGGACGTTCTCCAGCAGCATCAGCGACCAGGCCGCGTAGGTCTCGCGCGGGGCGCGCAGCCAGCGGACGATGCGGATCTGCGGCAGCGGGCGGGGCACCAGGCCCTGCTCGCGCAGCGCGGCCTTGCGGGTCTGCTTGAGCGCCCGGTCGAACAGGATCGCCGCCGAGATCGACATGCCGGAGAAGAACTGCGGGGCGCCGTCGTGCGACACGCCGCGCGGGGCGTGCACCCAGTTGAACCAGGCCGAGGCGATCGCGAACACCCAGACCAGCAGGCGCGAGCCGAGCGCGGCGTCGCCGTGGCTGGCCTCGCGGACGGCGAGCACCGAGCAGAACATCGCGGCGCCGTCCAGACCGAACGGGACGAGGTACTCCCAGCCGCCGGACAGGCCCAGGTTCTCCTTGCCGAAGCCGACCAGGCCGTGGAAGGAGAGCGCGGCGGCGACGCCGGCGCAGCAGAACAGCAGCGTGTACGAGGAGATGCCGTAGATCATCTCCTTGCGCCGGCGGCGCTCCTCGCTGCGCTCCCAGGAGTCGCCGGACTCGTCCTTCTTCGAGCTCTTGAAGCGCAGCGTCGCCACCAGGACGGCGACGAACAGCAGTGCTGCGCCGCCGACGACGGTCCAGACCAGCTGTATGGAGGTCAGGTTCATTGCGGGTCGGGCCTCGGGTTTCCGCAGGGGACAGGATCACAGCGCGACACAGGCGGTCAGGACCGGTCGTGCGGGCACCGCCTGACGGTTCGTTCGTCGCCGCACGGCATGCCCGCCGCGCTCGCGCAGGGGCGGGCGGGACGCCTGTGCGGCTAGACGATATCGCGTCCGAAGGGGCGGCATGTTACGGGAGGGCGGCTTCCTCCGGCCAATCGACCCGCCGGTTGGCCCCGGTGGGGTAGGGGAAGGACCGGACGGGGTATCCGGAGGCCGGGCCGATGCCCGATCATTGGTCGGCGGACCGTCAGAACGCCTGGCGGGAGCAGGGGGAGAGGACGGCATGGTCTCGATCTGGCAGTACCTGCGCGGGGACAGGAGCTACACCTTCGACAACCCCGGCGGTCAGCACAAGGTCATACTCACCAAGTCGTCCCCGCAGCACGCGATCACCGGGTCGGCG
Organism: Kitasatospora sp. NPDC004799; assembly: GCF_040609095.1. Lineage (NCBI taxonomy): Bacteria > Bacillati > Actinomycetota > Actinomycetes > Kitasatosporales > Streptomycetaceae > Kitasatospora > Kitasatospora sp. NPDC004799. The sequence continues at coordinate 10,538 of NZ_JBEXJK010000064.1, read as the reverse complement.
GCCACCACCGGCTACCTCTACGTCAACCTGCACTGGACGATGAGCGCCGGGGGCGGCCCCCGGCCGAGCGCCCGGGACTCCGTCAAGCGGTTCTTCAGCCCGCGGATCCTGCGGCCGCTGGAGCCGGACTCGCCGCAGGGCAGCGAGCCGACCAACGTCGACCTCGACCTGGCCTGCATGTACGAGCTGTCCGACGGGAGCACGGGCGTGGTGCAGCCGCTCGGCGGGCTGTTCGGCGACCTCCAGAACGCGCCGTACGTCAAGCTCAGCGGCGACGACCAGTACGGGGCGCCGTCCGGCGAGACGATGTACGTCAACCTCGAGAAGAAGGACAAGTTCAAGCGGCTGCTGATCTTCGTCTACATCTACGACGGCACGCCGGCCTTCGAGCAGTCGAACGCGGTGGTCACGATCGTGCCGCAGACCGGGCCGCGGATCGAGATCAAGCTGGACGAGCGGGCCCGGGCGGCGCGCTCCTGCGCGGTGGTGCTGATCGAGAACGCGGGGGACAACCAGCTGACGGTGCGCCGCGAGGTGCGGTACGTCAACGGGTTCCAGGCGGACATCGACCGGCTGTACGGGTTCGGGATGCAGTGGCAGCGCGGGTACAAGGGCGACTGACGGCCCCGTCCCGCGGCGGTCGGCGTCTTGTCGCGGCCGGCGGTCTCATCGCGCCCGGCGGTCCTGCGGCGGGGCCGGGCGGCCCCGCCGGGGGCGTCAGCGGGGCTGGAACTGCGGGCCCTGCGGGGGCAGCGCGAACTCCTCGCCGGTGGGCGCCGGGGGCTGGGCCGTCGGCGGCTGCGGCGGGACGGGCGGCTGCTGGCCGGTGCCGGGGTGCGGGTAGCCGTAGCCGGCGGGGCGCTGCTGCTGCGGGACGGGCTGGTTCGGCCGGGGGTAGCCGTAACCACCCGGCTGCTGCTGGTAGGGCTGCTGGCCGGTGCCCGGCTGCGGGTAGCCGTAGCCGCCGGGCTGCTGCTGGGGGTGGCCGTACGCCGGTCCGGGCTGGTGCGGGTAGCCGTAGCCGGTGCCGGGCTGGTGGCCCGGGGGAGCGGTGGGCGGCGGGGGCAGGGTCGGTGGGTTCGCGGGCGGCGGCGGGGTTGCCGGGGCGGGCGCGGCGCTCGCGGCGGCGGTGGCCGGGGCCTGGGCCTGGGTCTGGGCCGGAGCGGCGGCCTGGGCCGGGGCGGCCGGTGCGGGCGCCGGCTGCGGGACGGCCGGGGCCAGCGTGAAGGTGCCCGGCTCGGGGGCGGTCGAGCGCGGGTCCGGCAGCGGGGTGCTGCGCGGGTCGAGCGGGCCGGACGGGGTGGCGGCGGGCCCGGGTGCCTGGGCCTGCTCGGCCTCCGCGTCGTCCACGGTGATGCCGAAGTCGGTGGCGAGCCCGATCAGTCCGGAGGTGTAGCCCTGGCCGATGGCCCGGAACTTCCAGGCCCCGGAGCGGCGGTACAGCTCGCCCGCGACCAGGGCGGTGACGTTCTCGGCGTCGTCGATCCGGAACTCGGCGAGCGCGGGCGCGCCCTCGCCGGCCGTGGCGTCGAAGAGCAGCAGGCGCAGCCCCGGCACCGCGCGGAACGGCCCGCCCTCGGAGGAGCCGGCCAGCACCACGCGGTCCACGTCGGCGGGCAGCTTGCCCAGCTCGACCTCGACCGTGTCGATGATCTCGGCGCCGCCGGAGGTCTGCTGCTTGGGCAGGTGGCGGACCAGTCCGGAGGGGTGGCGGGGCTGGTTGTAGAAGACGAAGTCGGCGTCCGAGCGGACCTTGCCGGTGGCGCCGAGCAGCAGCGCGGACGCGTCCACGTCCGGCGCACCGGGCGTGGCGCTCCAGCGCAGCACGGCGCGGACCGCCGCCGCCGGCAGTGCGATGTTGGCGCCCTTGGCCATCACGTGCGTCATAGCCGACCATCCTGCCTGTTCGCCACCCCTTCGGACAACGTGACCGGACCGGTCCGCGCCGGATCGGACTTTGCCAAGACTTGCGCTTTCCGAGGTTTGCCGCCGTCGTTTCCGAGGTTCGGGGCCCGTCGCGCCCGTGATCGTCCAAGTGGACCGGGATGTTCCGGGAGTTCAGTGCGGGGGAACCGGGACCGGCCGGATCCCGTCCGTACGATGGGCGGTCGTAAGGTCCCCGGGGGGTTCGACGGAGGGGCGTCCGGTGGAGGCGTCCCGGGAACCATGGCGCCCGGTCGGCCGGTTGACCAGGGTGTCGTCGGCAACGGGCCGGAGGCCGGTCCACTTCCTGGAGGAGAGCACCTTGCGGCATTTCGGCCACCTCGCCGAGGACGTACGCGACCGGCTCTTCCTGGAACAGCCGCGCCCGTTCAGCGCGCGGAGCGAGCCGTCGGTGCTCGCCACCGCGCTCGGCGGCACCCTCTACAGCCCGGCCACCAGGCCCGCCCTGGCCGCCGACATCCGCAAACTCGCTGGTCGGGGCGTGGTGTCGATGGTGCTCTGCCTGGAGGACGCGATCGCCGACCACGAGGTGGACGCGGGCGAGCGGAACCTGGTCGAGCAGTTGACTGACCTGGTCAAGGATTTCACCGACTGTGCACGGAGTCATCCCCTCCTCTTCATCCGGGTCCGTGCCGCCGCCCAGATCCTCGACCTCGCCGAGCGCCTCGGACCGGCCGTCGAACTGCTCAGCGGCTTCGTGCTGCCGAAGTTCACCCCCGCGAACGGCGCCGAGTACCTCGCCGCGCTGGCCGCCGCCGAGGCCGCGACCGGGCGGCGGCTGTTCGCCATGCCCGTCCTGGAGTCGCCCGAGCTCGCCCACCTGGAGACCAGGCGGGACCAGCTCTTCGGCATCGCCGAGCTGCTCGCCCGCCACCGCGAGCGGGTGCTCGCCGTCCGGCTCGGCGTGACCGACCTCTGCTCCGCGTACGGCCTGCGGCGCTCGCCCGACCTCACCGCGTACGACGTGGCGCTGGTCGCGGGGGTGATCGGGGACGTGGTCAACGTGCTCGGCCGGGCGGACGGCACCGGGTACACCGTCACCGGGCCGGTCTGGGAGTACTTCCCGGTGCAGGAGCGGATGTTCAAGCCGCAGCTGCGCCGGACCCCGTTCGCCGGGGCGTCCGTCCCCGCCGCGACCGGGTCGCTCCGGGCCTCCGGCGAGGAGGTCCGCCGGCGGATCATCGACCACGACCTGGACGGGCTGATCCGGGAGGTCGAGCTCGACCGGGCCAACGGCCTGCTGGGCAAGACCTGCATCCACCCCAGCCACGTGCCGGCCGTGCACGCCCTCTCCGTGGTCACGCACGAGGAGTACTGCGACGCCCGCGACATCCTCCGGCAGGAGCAGGACGGCGGCGGGGTACTGCGCTCGGCGTACACCAACAAGATGAACGAGGCCCGGCCGCACCGGGCCTGGGCGGAGCGGGTCCTGCTGCGGGCGGAGGTGTTCGGGGTGGCCCGGGAGGACGTGAGCTTCGCGGAACTGCTGTCGGCCTGTCTGTGCGACTGACTGTTCCCGGGGCCGAGCCCGGGCCGTTCCCCCCGGTTTCCGTAGCGCGGATATGACGAACGCACCATCGCACCATCGAAGGCAGGACCCGCAGTGACAGCAACACCGCAGACATGGACCGGCCGTTGGGTCGCCGACCGGGCCGGGATCGCGCTGACCGGCTCCGCGCGCCTCCCCGAACTCGTCGGCCTGGCCCTCCGGTCCGGCAACCCGAAGCGGGCCCACCTGCTGGTCTCCAACGTGCTCGGCAAGCACGTGCCCCAGCGGCCCGGGGTGGTCCACGGCACCGGCCTCGAACTCGGCCGCCGGGTCCGCGAACTGCTCGGCGCGCAGGCGGCCGCCCGGGCCGTCGTGCTCGGCTACGCGGAGACCGCCACCGGCCTCGGCCACAGCGTCGCCGACGGCCTGGACGCCCCGTACCTGCACTCCACCCGTCGGCCGGTCCCCGGGATCCCCTCGCTCGGCGGCTTCGAGGAGGAGCACTCGCACGCCACCACCCACCTGCTGCTCCCGGCCGATCCCGCGCTGCTCACCGGCGACGGGCCGCTGGTGCTGGTGGACGACGAGTTCTCGACCGGGCAGACGGTGCTCAACACCATCCGCGACCTGCACGCCCGCCACCCGCGCGGGCACTACGTGGTGGTCGCCCTGGTCGACCTGCGCTCCGCGGCCGACCGGTCGCGGCTCGACCGGACCGCCGCCGAACTCGGCGTCCGGCTGGACCTGGTGGCCACCGTCAGCGGCGGCGTCGAGCTGCCGGCGGACGTGGTGGCGCGGGCCGAGCGGCTGATCGCCGAAGCGGTGCCGGCCGAGGCGCCCCCGGCGGTGGCCGCCGCGCCGCTGGTCAGGGCCGAGCTGGACTGGCCCGCCGGGCTCCCGGACGGCGGCCGGCACGGCTTCACCGCCCGCGACCGCGCCCGGCTCGACGCCGCGCTGCCCCGGCTGGCCGGGCAGCTCGCCGAGGCCCTGCCCGGCGGGGTGCGGCGGGTGCTGGTGCTCGGCTGCGAGGAGTTGATGTACGCGCCGATGCGCCTGGCGGAGGCCCTCGGCGAGCGGCTCGGCGGCGACCGCGTCCGGTTCTCCACCACCACCCGCTCGCCCGTCCTGGCGGTGGACGACCCCGGCTATGCCATCCGCACCCGGCTCGCCTTCCCGGCCCACGACGACCCGCAGGACGGCGGGTCGTCCGAGCGCTACGCGTACAACGTCGCCCCCGGCAGCGACCCGGCGCGCCGCTTCGACGCCGTGGTGCTGGTGGTGGACGACGTGGCCGACACCCCGGCGCTGCACCAGGGCGAGCGGGCGCTGCTCGGGCAGCTGCGGCAGGTGACCGACCGGGTGGTGCTCGCGGTGCTGCCCTCGCACCGGCCGGTGCCGGTTCCGCCGTCCGTACCCGCTTCGCTGCCCGCGCCGTTGTACGGGCCGGCGTTCTCCTCGTACCCGGCCGAGGAGGTGGCCTGGCTGCTCAAGGACCTCTCCGGGGTCGCGCTCGAAGCGCCCACCGAGGAGCGCGAGGAGGCCGTCCAGAGCGGCGGCGCGCACTACGCCGAGTCGCTGCCGGTCGAGTACCAGCCGAGCCCCGAGTACCAGCAGCTGTTCCACGAGGCGCTGCGCGGCTCCGCCGGCCGGATCGCGCTCGCCGTCGGCACCGTCGCCGAGACGCTGCTGCGCGAGCGCGGCCCCGGGCTGGTGCTCGCCTCGCTGGCCCGGGCCGGCACGCCCGTCGGCATCCTGGTCCGCCGCTGGCTGGCCTTCGCGCACGGCCTGTCCGTGCCGCACTACGCGGTGTCGATCGTGCGCGGGCGCGGCATCGACCCGGTCGCGCTGCGGTACCTGGCGGCCCACCACCGGGCGCGGGACGTGGTGTTCGTGGACGGCTGGACCGGCAAGGGCGCGATCACCCGCGAACTCGCCGACGCGCTGGCCGGCACCGACTTCGACCCGGACCTCGCCGTGCTCGCCGACCCGGGCCGCTGCGTGCGGACGTACGGCACCCGGGACGACTTCCTGATCCCGTCCGCCTGCCTCAACTCCACGGTCTCCGGCCTGGTTTCGCGCACCGTGCTGCGGGCCGGGCTGATCGGGCCGGACGACTTCCACGGCGCCAAGCACTACGCCGAACTGGTCGGCAGCGACGTCTCGGCGGCCTTCCTGGAGGCGGTGGCCGCCCGCTTCGGCGAGGTCCGCGCGGCAGCCGTCGAGGGCGCCGACCGGCTCGCCGCGGACCCGCACCGGGCGCCCGACTGGGCCGGCTTGGCCGCCGTCGAGCGGATCAGCGCCGAGTACGGCATCGACAACGTCAACCTGGTCAAGCCCGGCGTCGGCGAGACCACCCGGGTGCTGCTGCGCCGCGTCCCCTGGCGGATCCTCGCCCGGCGCGGCGCCGGCGCCGACCTCGACCACGTCCGGCTGCTCGCCGCCCAGCGCGGCGTCGGGGTCGAGGAGGTGGACGGTCTGCCGTACACCTGCGTCGGCCTGATCCACCCCCGCTACAGCCGCGGGGCGACCGGGGGCGACGGGCGGTCCGTGACCGACGGGCACGCCGTGACCGAGACGACGGGGAGGGATTCCTGATGGGTGTTCTGGTGGCGAGCGACCTCGACCGGACGCTGATCTACTCCGAGCAGGCCATGGCCCTGGCCGCGCCCGACGGGCACGCGCCGCGGCTGCTCTGCGTCGAGGTGTACCAGGGCAGACCGCTGTCCTTCATGACCGAGCAGGCCGCCGGGCTGCTCGCCGAACTCGCCCGGCAGGCCTGCTTCGTCCCGGCCACCACCCGGACGCCGGAGCAGTACGGACGGGTCCACCTGCCCGGCCCGGCGCCGGACCGGGTCCCCGCGTACGCGATCTGCGCCAACGGCGGGCAGCTGCTGGTGGACGGCGTTCCGGACGGCGACTGGCGGGCCGAGATCACCGCGCGGATCGCCGCCGGCTCGGCCCCGCTGGAGGAGGTGACCCGGCGGCTCGCCCTGTGCGCCGACCCGGAGTGGACCCACAAGCGGAAGGTCGCCGACGAGCTGTTCGCCTACCTGGTGGTCGAGCGCGCCGCGCTGCCGGAGGGCTGGCTGGCGGAGCTGACCGGCTGGTGCGCCGAGCGCGGCTGGACGGTCTCCCTGCAGGGCCGCAAGGTGTACGCGGTGCCCGCGCCGCTCACCAAGAGCGCCGCGCTGGCCGAGGTGGTCCGGCGCAGCGGCGCCGACACCGTCCTGGCGGCCGGGGACTCGCTGCTCGACGCGGACCTGCTGCTCGCCGCGGACGCGGCCTGGCGCCCCGGGCACGGCGAGCTCGCGGACAGCGGCTGGACGGCCCCCGGCGTCACCGCCCTGACGGAGGTGGGGGTGACGGCGGGGGAGGAGATCGTCCGGCGGTTCCTGGCGGGGGCTTCGGCCGTGCCGGCCGGGGTCTGATCGCGGGCGGGGCCCGGTCAGCCGCAGCAGCCGCCGCCGCAGCAACCGCCCCCGCCCCCGCCTCCGGTGGGGGCCTGCGGGGCGGCGGCCGCGCCGCCCGTGACGGCGACGGTGGACAGCAGCTTCACGGTGTCCCCGTGGCCCTGCGGGCAGACGGCGGGGTCGTTGGCCTGGGCCATCGGGCGGCGGAGCTCGAAGGTGGCGCCGCAGGAGCGGCAGCGGAAGTCGTAGCGAGGCATACCCGCAGGGTACCCAGCGGGGGTGTCCGCCGTCGCTCGGTTCCGGTCTCGGGTCCGGTCTCGGTTCCGGTGCGGTGCCCGTGGTCCTACCGGTGGCCGCCGAGGTCCCCGCGGATCAGCTCGATCACCCGTGCCGCCGTCTCCCGCACCGCCGCGAGTTCGGTCAGGAAGTGCCAGTAGTCGGGGTGCCGGCCGGCCGCCTCCAGCGCGGCCACCGCGCGGTCCAGCCGGGCCACCGCCTCGTCCAGCGGGGCGGCGTGCCGCGGGTCCGGCGCGCTGCGCCCGGCCATCGCCAGCCGCTGCGCGTCCCGGATCGCGAAGCGGGCGCGCTCGATCTCCCGGTGGGGGTCGTGCTGCACCTCGTTCAGCTGCCGCAGCCGGTCGTTCACCGCGAGCACCGAGCCGTCGGCGGTCTCCAGCAGCGCGCGGACCGTGCCGATCGCGGCCGTGGCGTCCGCCCAGCGCTGCTCGTCCCGGGCCAGGGCGGCCTCGGCGAGCTTGCGCTCGGCGGCGTGGCCGGTCTCCGCGACCTGGTCCGGGACCCGCTGGAGGTCCTGCCAGCAGGCGGTGCTGAACCGGCGGCGCAGCTCGCTCAGGGCGGGCGGGACCGTCTCGGCCTTGGTCTCCAGCGCCTGGATGCGGGTCCGCAGGCTCGCCACCCGCCGGTCGAGCTCCCGCGCCCGCTCCGGCAGCTGCCCGGCGTCGGCGGCGATCGCCTCGGCGCGGTGCTTCACGTCGTCCGCGCGCCGCAGGGTGTCGGCGACCCCGTGCCGGGCCGGGCCCTCGTTCAGCCGACCGAGCTCGGGCGCCAGTTCGGCCAGCCGGGCCGCCAGGTCGTCCGCCCGCAGGCCGGCGCCGCGCGCCTCGTCCAGCGCGGTGGTGGCCGCGAGCAGGGCGCGCTTGGCCTGCTCGACCGCCGGGGTGACCCGCATCAGCTGCTGCTCGGCGTGCTCGACGGCTGGCTGCAGGCGGCGCAGGAAGTCGTTCAGCTCCGCCCGGGCCGAGCCGAGCTGGCCCTTCACGTCCTCCAGCTGGCGCTTGGCCTGCGCGGCCGTGCCCGCGTCCAGGGTCTCCGCGTCCAGGTTGTGGGCGTCGAGCGCGGCGAGGTAGTTCACGGTGACCTGGTCGACCCGGCCGGAGATCGCCGCCAGGTCGGCCAGCGCGCGCTGCGCCGTCCCGCCCTCCTCGGCCGCGCGGACCGTCTCCACCGCGAGCTGGACCTCGCGCTGGGTCTCCTCCAGCTCGTAGAACGCCTCCTGGGCCGCCGCCCGGGCCTCCCGGGCCTGCGCCCGTCCGCCCTCACCGCCGCCGCGCCGGCCCCACCAGCCGGAGCTCCCGGCCGAGGCCAGCCCGAACGCCCCCAGAGCGCCCGCCAGCACCACCGGCAACACCAACGCGTCGGCCAGCGCACTCCCCGCCCGACGCCGCCCCCGCCCGCTCCCGCCGGCCACCGTCACTGCGCGCTCCCTGCTCCGACCCGCTGATCCGGCCCCCATTCTCCCCGATCCCCCCACCGGCCCGTCACCCCCTCCCACCCCACCCGCCGCGCTCAGCCCCCGCCCGGGCCGCCCGCTGCGCCGCCTCGCCCGGCGCTCGCCCCGACCCGGCCCTGCCCGCCGGGCCCCGCCCTCCGCCTCGCCCACGGGGCCCTGTCTGGATCCGGACCCACCTCCGGGCTCGTTCCCTGCCCCGCCCGCGGGGCCCCCACCGCCCGGCCCTGCCCTCGGGGCCCGCCGAGCTCCGCCCGTCCACCCGGCGCCCCACCGCCTCCCGTCCCACACCACCCCCCGGGACCAGGTACCCTAGGCACTCGTCGTGCGCCCACCGGGCCGCGGCAGGGGGCGCGTAGCTCAGTGGTAGAGCGCTGCTCTTACAAAGCAGATGTCGGCGGTTCGAAACCGTCCGCGCCCACCAGCACAGATGCCCCGGACCGATCATGGTCCGGGGCATTTGACATCTCAGGCTGACATCAGTGGCGCCGCTTGAGCAGCCGGTCCATGTTGCCGAGGGCCTCCCGCTGGGTGTCCTGCGTGACGTGGGTGTAGACGTTCATCGTCAGCCCGATCTGGCTGTGTCCGAGGATCTCCATCACTACCCGGGGCGGCACGCCGCACGCCACGAGCAGCGTCGCGCACCCGTGCCGGGTGTCGTGCAGCCGGATGGCCGGGACCTCGGCGGCCTTGGACACCCGGACGAACGAGCGGTAGAGGTTGGTCGGCTCGATCGGGCGGCCGGTCCGGGTGGTGAAGATGTAGCCGCTCTCCTCCCACTTCTCCCCGGCCGCGCGCCGGGCCTCGTCCTGCCGCATCCGGTGCCAGCGAAGTGCCGCCACGCAGATCCGGGGGAGCGGCACCGGCCGGCGCTTCCCGCTCTTCGTGGTGTCCGCGTACAGCTCGCCCCGGACACGCTGCACCTGCTCGCGGACGACCAGGACCCGGTGGTCGAGGTCGACCTCCGACCAGCGGAGCCCGACGATCTCACCGCGCCGCATGCCGAGCGCGATGGCCAGCACGAAGGCGGCGTAGAGCGGATCGGTGCGGGCGGCCGAGAGGAAGGTGAGCGTCTGGTCGAGCGTCCACGGCTTGATCTCACGGCTCGTCACCCGGGGCGGCGGGACCAGCATCGCGACGTTCCGCACGATCAGCTCGTCCCGGCACGCGGCGCTCAGCGCCGAGCGGAGCACCCGGTGCGACTCCTTCGCGGTGGCGGCGCTGGACTGCTTGGTGACCTTCGCCAGGAACGTCCGGACGTCGCGCGGGCTCAGCGACTCCAGACCCTTGGAGCCGAGCAGGGGGACCAGGTAGAGGCGCACGTGCGTCTCGTACTTGGCCTGCGTGGTCTTCTTCCGCTGGGGCTTGATGAAGTGCTCCAGCCAGTACGGCAGCCACTCGGAGAGCTTGGCCGAGCGAGTCGGGGTCGCGATGCCCTGCTTGGCGCGGGCCACCAGCTCCTTGCGCTTGTCGTCGCACTCGTCCCAGGTCTTCCCGTAGACGAACTTGCGGGCCATCGTTCCGTCGGGCTGCGGGACGTAGACGGCGGCCTGGTATCGGCCGTCCTTGCGCTTGGTCACGGTGCCAGCGCCGTTCGGGTTGCGCTTCGCCATCAGGCGTTCTCCTCGATCTTGGAGCGGATGTACGTGGCGAGGCACTCGACCGGGATGCGGCGGGACCGCCCCTCGGTGATGGTGCCGAGCTTCTTGGAGCGGATGAGGTCGTAGACCTTGCTGCGGCTCATCCGGAGTGCGGCCATGACCTCGGGTACGGTCAGGGCTTCGGGGATGGCGGTAGCCATTGGGCGACTCCCGGGATGCAGGGCACAGAAAAAGGGGCGGAGCTTGGGCTCCGCCCCTTCCTTCTCTGGGATCCGCTACTGCCGCTACTGCCGCTACCTCCCTGGTCAGGGGCATGTTTTTGGTAGCGGATTGGGTAGCGGTAGCGG